>CAIPFS010000106.1 GCA_903864375.1 uncultured Verrucomicrobiota bacterium | reverse complement strand
TGCCGGGGACGTCGGCGACGGGACACAGGCCTCCCAATTCGTGGGGTATGTTTTGGACGTGAATCAGACGGAGTGGGCGGCTCTGTGGGATTTTTCAAATGGCTCCCAACATCCGCCCGCGGTGAGCCTTTTACCCAACGGGTCGAGGGCGTTGTCGATCTTTCAAACCAATGTGGTCGGGTATCAGGCTGGCTCTGTTGACCAACCCCAGCTCTGGCAGTCGGGTCAGAATGTCTCACTGCCCCTTCCAGGTCCGGTAGGCAGCCATGTAGGAGGGCGGGCCGTGGCGGTGGGAAGCCAATTCATCGTTGGTTATACCTTGGCCTCGGATGGGCAGACCACCCACGCGACGATTTGGAAGACCGATGGCAGTCAACCGCGGGACCTCCAGCCCGCCGGGTTTCTTTCAACTCAACTCACGGCAACCGCCGGAAACTATGTCGTTGGAAATGGTACGGATACGAATGGAGTGGCGCACGCATTGCTTTGGAGCAGCGACGATCTCAATCACCCGTGGGACCTGGCACCGGTATTGGCAAATGACCCAATCGCCCAGACCGGGGCGCCGAATTTGACTCCCACAGCCGTGGACGAAGCTGGCAATATCACTGTCGCGATCGGGCAATCTCCCATCCAGGCAGCTTATTATTTGGTGCGCCAGGCTCCGAGCGTTGGTGGATTGACTCTGGTCCGGGCAAAACCAACATGGTTGACCGTAGCAGCGCAGATTCTTTCTCCCTGCGTACCGGTCTCGGCTCATATTGAACTATTTCAATCCGGTGTCTGGGTGGCCAGTTCGACGTCCCAATTGGTTCCTTCCGGCAATCAGGTTGTGACTCTGACCAACACGATTTCGGGCTTGAAACCGGCGAGTTATTATTTTGCCCAGGTGAAGCTGGACGGGATCGTCGGTGGCTTTGGTCCGACCACCGTGCTCTATACGCCCTCCGACAATCTTCCTCCGTACGGGCACACGAATCTAACCTTCCAATCCCAAACGCCGTTGGTGATGGCCATCACCGACCTGCTGGCAGCGGCTATTGATCCACAGGACGATCCGGTCCAGTTGGGGGACCTCCAGCCTCTGACCCCCACTTCCGGCGGACAATTGCTTTTCAACCTGGGTGATACGGTTGTCACCTACCAGCCCAACGCAGGCACCGAGCGAGACCATTTTGAGATTCCCCTGACCGACAGCCACGGTCGCAACGGCATTCTGCTGGTCGACGTCGACCTCTATGTCCCGCCCCCGGTCGTGACGATTGCCCGTGTCGAAGCGACGGGAGTTTTGACGTTGGGAGTGACGGCGCAGAGCAGTCGGCCCTACTGGTTGCAGGCGACCGAAAGTCTTGGTACCTCAGCGACTTGGCAGAACATTGATGTCGTTACCACCGACGCTCTCGGCAACGCGACCCTCACCGTTCAGCCCTCCCCATCCCTTCAGCGATTTTTCCGGCTGTTTCCCCACTAAATGCGGAATGTGGTAAAAATCGAGATGGGTCGAGTGGTAATCCTATTATTTGTCGCCATCGCTTTCCACAAACGAACAAAGCGTTCACCTGTCAGGAAAGGCCCGCATTCCAGGGCGGCAAAGCGCTTCAAAGCCAGCCGTTGGCGCGGTTGATCGTCGCGATGATCTGCCTTCGGCGCTCGGTGCTCACTGCACCGCGCCGGGTTGCCAGGTGCGACTTCTGGATGGTATACAGCAGGTCACATTTGCAAAGCGTCGGCCAATCCAGACCGTCGTTCTCGTCCAGGATGACCTCGTTGGGTTTAGGGGGCCTCTGGGCCCTTTGTGATGCGCAAAGGAGTACGGTCACCTCTGGCTTGTGAGCCACTCGGTCTGGGTGTGAGACGACCACCGCCGGATGCGGCTCCGGCCAGCCAGGTGCCTGCCAACTGAAGATATCCCAGGCTTTCATTCCGCTTCGAGTGGCGGTGAAGGCAAGCCAGCGAGGTGATGTTCAAGCGCGTCGAATTCGCTGTTCAACTCCTCATAACAACTGCTGGCCTCTGCTCGTGACAACGGCATTACGCCATTGAGCGGACTGGGGGACAACTGCTCGCGCAGCTTGGGCAGCCCCAGTTTCATGCTCTGTCGCATGATGTCCGCCATGGACAACCCTAATTCTTCAGACGCGCGACGCATCTCCCCAAGCAAGTCAGGCGGGATGGCTAGGGGATAGGTGTTGGCCTTCATGTAGGAAACCTACATCGACGCGTTTTTCTGTCAAACGGCTTCAGTTTCCCCAGCCACCGATGTCCGCGAGGCCAAGGTCATCAATGACCTTGAGCAGCATGCGGACGTGCATGCCGAGCTCAAATCTTCTCCGGCCAGCAATCAATTCCGACCTTCTTGGCTGCTTTTCTCAGGTCCGAATCCAAGGTGGCCAACGGCAGTTTCAAGCGCATGGCCAATTCCAAGTAGGCGGCATCGTAAAGCGTCAGCCGATGGG
>CAIPFS010000105.1 GCA_903864375.1 uncultured Verrucomicrobiota bacterium | reverse complement strand
CGGTGGGACGCGCTCCTGCAAGTCCCCAATCGCTTCGGGGATCATCATCTCTCCCGGTCTGGATGCACCTGGGTGACGTTGCTCATGAGCCGGAGGGCGGTCCAAATCAGGTTCGCTCCGCAAAGGCGAAACCCATGGGCCGTCCGCAGGACCGCCAAACGGGACATCCCGGTGGGTCCACGGCCTTATGGACCGGCGACACCCGCCAGCGAAACTACGGTCGGTCTGGTGCTTCGCGGAAACTTCCGATCGATCAGCGCCGACTGACGTGCGGCGGCTACCGAGGAGGGCGATGGCCTCACAACGTAGCGCAGACATTTTTGTCTGCCGTTCCGCAGGTTTCCAAACCTGCCGGGCCGTCGGTGAATCGAGGCCATCCGGGACGGCCTTCGGCCTGTAGCGGTGCCCATCGGCCCCATCCTTCTTTCTCTGTGCTCTCTGGGTCCTCTGTGGTTCAAACTGAAGGTACCCGTATAAAAGAATACCACCACAGAGAGCGCAGAGGGCACAGAGAACCACTTTATTTCAATGGCGTTCGTGTGAGGCTCCTGGGCGGGCGAAGCCCATGGGTCGTCCGCCGGACCGCCCAACGGTGGGACGCGCTCCTGCAAGTCCCCAATCGCTTCGGGGATCATCATCTCTCCCGGTCTGGATGCACCTGGGTGACGTTGCTCATGAGCCGGAGGGCGGTCCAAATCAGGTTCGTTCCACAAAGGCGAAGCCCATGGGCCGTCCGCAGGACCTCGGGGACCCCTATTTTCCCTCCTTTGGCGGCGCAATGAAGAGCCGTGTGGCCGTGCCGTTCTGTGTGACCACGAGATCCGGCCTGCCGTCGCCCGACACGTCTCCCCAGGCGGCACCCCGTTGTTCCCCCCACACCTGGACGCCGGACTCGCGTCCCGAGAGTGCCCGGAATTCTCCATGGCCATCGCCCACCAGCCAGAGGCCGGCCCCTGCATCCAGACGGTCGTCTTCTGGACGGGTGGCAAACCAGTTCTGGGCGAGGAAAAGGTCGGGATGGCCGTCCTCGTTGACATCCCCTACCACAATAGCTGTTACCGGTGCCCACTGAGCCGGGGCGGGAAGGGGACGCGCCTCAAATCGGTTGCCCCGGTTCATGAAAACCGTGGTGGAAAGCGTTTCCGCACGAATCTTTTGAGCGCTCGCGGCGGAACTGCCGAGAAGGTCCTCCACGGTGGCTTTGGCGAACCCGGCGTGGGTGGGATACCGCCCCGGGATGTCTGGAAACGCTGCCGCCAGGGTGGGACGATCCCGCCACGGATACAGTTTTCCACCGACGGTAATCGCCTCCACCACCGCGACGGGTTCGTCCAACTCAGGGACGTTCCAGACAATGCTCGGATGGCCATCCCCCCAAATTTGCCAGGTGGAATTCAGCCCCCAATTGCCGGCGACCAAATCAATCCGGCCATCGCCATCCAAATCCGCCGCCGTTAGGCTTTGCCACAGGCCCACCGTTCTACCCAATCCCAACTCTTTCGTCTGCTCATGAAGTGTCCCGTGGTCGTTGTGGAAGACCCGCAAGGGGCCCCATTCGGTGGCAACGATCAGCTCGGCCAGTCCGTCCCTGTCCAGATCGGCCCAGACGGCGCCGGTCACCATCCCGGCGTGTTCGACTGCACCGCTGTTCACCGCATCGATTTCAAAGTGTCCATCCCGCTGGTGATAGATCCGTGAGACGGGAATTTCGGGCCACCGCCTTCGGTTGACGCGTCCTCCCACGAACAGGCTCCCGCCTCCTTCGCCAGTCTGATTTCCCAAAGCCAGGACACCCGGACTGCTCCCCATCCCGGGGATGGGTATTGCCTCCACGAATTTCCCTCCGATCCAGTCCCATCGCATCACGGAAGGTTGTTGGGAATTGCCGGTTTTGAAGTTGGACAGCGCCGCCAGCAATGAGCCGCCCCCGTCCGGATGGGGCATCCAGGCCAGGCCAAGAACATCATCCGGCAGACCGGGACCGGGCAGCACGAGGTCAGTGAATCCGCCCCGTCCATTCACCAGGCGGACAGCCGGATGCCCCCCCTGTGCCGCACCAATGATGATGTCGAGGTGGCCGTCCCCATTGGCGTCGGCCAGAATGACCGACGGTCCCGACCGACTCAAACGCCTGGGGAGTAAAGGCTGAACCGCAAAATCATCAAAGCCAGGCTCCACATGGGTATGGTGAAGGGCCGGGGTGGCATCGACGAGAAGGGGATGGAATTCCGGTGGGGTTGCTGCTTCCGTGGAAGCCGGCGTCACACCGGGTTCGTCGATCTCATAAAGGCAGTTGGGTCGTACCCCCGCGAGAGTGCTCCGTCGCCCGCTTCTCCACCTCACTTCAAGGGTCAGATTGCCGGTTGTGCTTCCTGCGGCAAAAATCCGGAGGGGTTCGCTTTGGGAGAGGTATTGTCCGCCGGCAATGATTTCCTGGGTTTGGGTGACCGGTCCACCCCGTAGCGTGATCTGGCTGCCCACACCACCGGTATTGGGGCTCCGCCCTTTGAGTCGCACGGCGATCCGCGGAGCGATGGTGTCATTGCGATAAATGACGGGCGGTCCCTGGAGGTTGTTTAAAACCACATCCAGGTCCCCGTCGCCATCCAGGTCCACCGCAATCATCCCGTGAGTCATTTCGGTGGCGTTGAATCCCCATGCCGCGCTCATGTCTTCAAAGGTCCGGTCGTGGCGGTTGCGCATGGCCATCTTGGGGGGATTCAGTGGCGGAAAGTGCGCAAACATGGCTCGCGTCGATCTCACCGTGGTCTGCATGGACGATGCCCGGCCATCCTCAATGTCCCGGTCATTGACGTCGTGGGGGTACCCGTTGGAGATCAGGAGGTCTTCCCATCCATCCAGGTCCACATCGAGGAACAGGGGCATCCATGACCAACTGGACGCGGCCACACCGGCAAAACAGGCGATCTCCGCCCACGTGCCATCGCCTCGGTTCCAATAGAGGCAATTTCGGGAGAAGCTCGACCGCGTATCCAAATCCCCTGGGATGGCGGGAGCGGGAAGGGGCGCAGGAATGCTGCGCTGTTTCAGTTGGAAATCCGTCGGCAGCATGTCGACGGTGATAAAGTCCAGAAATCCGTCGCGGTCGAGATCGGCAAAATCCACACCCATGGAAAAGTTGCTCATGTTCCGGAGCGCCAGGGGACCGGCCTCCCGAAACTGTCCTCGGTCATTGCCCAGCCACAGGTGGTCGGGTGTCTGGAAATCATTGCAGGTGTAGATGTCGGGGAAGCCATCCCCATTGATGTCCCGAATCTGCACAGAAAGGCCCAGGTCGGGCGGATTCCCCAGCGGGCGGCCGTCGTGGGATTGAAACAGCTTTTCCCAGGCGGCTGGTTTGAAATGACCGGTGCCATCGTTGAGGAACAGGCCCTGCGGTTCACCGATTTCCTCGATCCGTCCGTTCCGGATCTGCAAGCGTTTCGCGTATCGACCCGTGACCAGGGTCTGGCCGTTGATGGTCCGGGTATTGATCACCGCTCCATCCCGAAGGATGGCTTCCACGGCATAATTGCACAGGTAGAGGTCCAGGGTGCCGTTGCCGTCGAGATCTGCGGCGGCAATGGAGGAGCCACCGGTTTTCCCGGCCAATCCGGCGACCTCGGTGACATCCGAAAAATGGCCGTGACCATCATTGAGGAAGAAGGCGTGGGGACCGCCAAAGCTGGAGACAAACAAATCGGGCGCACCATCCCCGTTGAAATCGGCAAACAAGGCCCCGGAGGACGTTTGATTGGAGCAGGCGACACCGGCGGAGAGGGTGATGTTGGTGAACTGACCGTTTCCGAGGTTCCGGTACAACTGGTTGGGGGCCTGGCGATGACAGAAATAGAGGTCGACCAGGCCATCGCCATCGACATCCGCGGCAGCGAGGCCGGCACCATTCATCAGATTCTGGAACTTCTGCATCCGGGCCTCGTCGAGACCATTCTGGAATTCGATTCCCATCGACTTCGGGTCGAGACGGGTAAAGCCGGCCCTACCGGTGGCTGGCACGGGCAGTGGAGCCCAGCGATGGCCGGGGCCGGCGTGCCAATCCAGGCCCGCGAGCGAGCCCTGGCCGAGCAGAACGGACAGAATCAGGAGCAGGCGGGGTCGCCAGAACGCCGTTTTCATGGAGGGACCAAAGTCAACGGAGAGGGGGAATCCGGGTCAATGACGGAGTCGGAAAAGGGGTTCCGGGGCGGGGGATGGATGGATGGAATGGCAGTTTCCCCGAGCTTCCGGGAGGGGGAGGAAACGGGAAATAGAAAAAATCGGCTTGTCGACAAGCCCGACTGGTCTTATCTCCATGGCTCGCGGAAACGCGCCCGTGGCGGAATTGGCAGACGCGCTAGATTCAGGTTCTAGTGAGTAACATCGTACAGGTTCAAGTCCTGTCGGGCGCACCAATAAACTTTAGGTCGTTCCCAGCACCTTCGTCCGGAGGACGCACCCTTTAATCGGAGGGACGCGCTCCGCAAGTCCCCAGATCGACTTTCGAAACTTTCGCCTGGAGGTAGGCTTCTCCATTTGCACTCTCCACCCCATTCTGCGGTTTTGAACGTATCTTCTACTTCCAAGCATCACACAAAGGTAATCTCTTTGATCCGCAGAGGCGGATCTCTGCGAACCGGTAATATTGAGACGGGTGTAGAATTCCGGCCCAGTCCCGCCCCTTTATCGCTGAGGGGAAGGGACGTTTCATCCCAACCATACGACTTAGGTGCAACCAATTGAATTAGAGTAACGTTGATAGGTCGAGGCGGTGTCCAGGCGACGGTGGTTAAAATCGATATGGGGACGCGCTCCTGCACAGTAGTG
>CAIPFS010000104.1 GCA_903864375.1 uncultured Verrucomicrobiota bacterium | reverse complement strand
TCAGACCGGAAGCGCTCTGCCCCATCCGCTTGTAGGGGAAGGTGACGGAGGGCAACACCAGCTGAGGGATGCGTTTCGCCTCGAGATACCGGCGCGACTCTTCCGTTCCGGCGGGTTCGGGTGGAGGCGGACCAAAACCGGGTGCCCTATCCCACCATTTGTTGCTGATCGGATGCCCCATGAAGGCCCCCTTGCGCAGTTGCTTCAGAGTGCAGGCACTTCCCCAGGGTCCCTGGCTTTCGAGATAAAAAACGTCCCCCGCGGCATTGAATCCCACTCCTCCGGGGCTGCGCAGCCCGCTGGCCATCGGTTCCCAGCGTCCATCCGGAAAATGTCGCAAGGCCCACCCTCGAAAGGGGCGATCCGACGTGTAGCTGTCCGTCAGTCCATGAACCGTCCAAATCGCCCCGTCTCGATCAAATCCCGAGCCAAAGGTGAACTCATGTTCCCCACCCCAGGCCCAGGCGTCACTCACGGTTTCAAATCGATCCGCCTGTCCATCTCCATCGGTGTCCAGAACGCGGGTCAATTCCGCCTGCTGGGTGGCATAGAGAATGCCATCGCGCCAGGCCAGCCCGAAGACCTCCGTCAATCCACTGGCAAACAGTTTCCACCGGGGCTGGGGCGGGTCTGATTCCAGACCCGTGGCAAAATAGATCTCTCCCCGGCGCGTGCCGACGGCGATTCGCCCGTCCGGCAGTTCCAGAAAGCTTCCCGCCTCCATCACCGACTCGAGGGGTGTTGGGAGGGTCACGATCCGATAATATTCCGATTCCCGATCATTGGCCTCCATCGGCGGCAGATCATCGGTATTCAGGTTTTGTCGGACCCGCTCTGCACCTGAACTGGAAAGCCCCGTCAACAGGGCGATTAAGAATCCCAGGAACGCGACATGCGCCCCTCGATTCGCTGCCAGCGGATGCAACCACCCGGATGGGCGGGCGGTCGGGTCACCTGATTTCGCGATTTTACCAGACATACGTCACCTCCCATTCACCGACTCCCGTGATGGGCATGATCAATTGCTGCTGGGAGCCCCGACCCCGGGTCACGGCCTGGAATGGAACGGTGGTCTGAATGGTCAGGACCCGGTTCAGCCTCCATCGGTTTTCACCCAATGGCTCCAGGTTGCCCTGTGCCAAGCGGAAATAAAGGTCGGCAGGAAGCGAACCCTGGATCCGGAGTTTGCGTCGCAGTCCCTTCTGCCCGCCGGCTTCGAAGTCGCTCATCGAATCCGTAAACTGAACTCCCCCCCATCGATAGTGGAAGGTGGGGCGATGCCCGGCATCGAGCTGATAACCTTCCATTCGAATTCCCAAATCCCGTGGCGCCTCGGTGGGCCATGGGGCGGCCAAATCCGGCAATATCGCCCAAGCACTTCCCCGGGGGAACACAACCACGTTATTGCCCAGGGGCCGAATCTGGCCCATCCCCTGAACCGTCCAATGCGGGCCGGCATTGAGGAATCGTCCCTGCCACAGCAACGACAGCCGCAGCTCCTCGGCGTCGAAGGCCAGGTTGACCCCTCCGGGAAAACCGGCCGCCACCGCCCGGAATCCCGCTTCCCAGAGCTTTCCGCGATAAACCACGGCCTCCCCGCCCACCACCAGCTCGACCCCCTGACGACTCAATCCTTCCGGAAATCTGGCGCGATCCCCGTCACTGAGATATCCCCAAATCGCAGCCCACTGGCGAACCGAGTCCCCTTCGAGAACCTCTTTTAACGGACTGACTCCGTCCGGCCAGAATGCAGGCATCCGGGTTCCGGGGTTGAATTGATTCGGGTCCCTTAAAAAGCGATAAAACCAATCCGGATTCAGCCTCCGGGTGGTGGTGGTCAGGTCGAGCACCTGCAGGGCGTGAGCCGGCTGCCGGTTGAATTGATGACACGCAATGCAGGAGAGTCCGTCGACCCCGACCAGACGCCGTCCCGCTTCCCGTTGCTGCATGGCAGAATCGTGGGCTGGAGGCAGCTCCGAGGGATGCCGATCCCGTTCGATCAACAACGGAGCGATGAATCCGACCTGATCCCGGCCAAATCGCGGCATCCGGGTCCGGAGATACGGGCGTACCCGGGCGTCACCCCCCAATACTTCCGCCAGCCATTCCGCACGAAGTTTGTCTCCAACGCCATCCAGACGCGGCGGAACCCGTCCCTCCTCCCCCAGGTCCTCTCCGGCCGAGGTGAAATAGGCATCCCGGTCCCTCGCAATTCCACCCCCACCGTCTCGCTCGTGACAAACCAGGCAGCGAAATCCGTTCAACCCGTTCCACAACCGATCCGATGGGGATGGCACTGGCAATTCCGGAGACACCAGCCAGGCCACCGTCCGCCGCAGTTCGTCCCGCTCGGCTTCGGAGATGGAGTAACGGGGAGAGCCCGCTCCGGGCGTCGACGCCAGACATCCCATTTCTGGATTCAGACGATTGAGACGGGGGACTCCCGTCACCGTGGGTCGGTCGGTGTGACAGGCTCCGCACCGGAGCGATTCATAGAGTTCCCTGCCCCGCTCCACCAAAACGGGATCAAGCCGGAAGCCGGTCGGCGGGTTCTCCGGACGACTCTGGAGATCGGCGCGAAAGGAGGCCAGGGGCAGCGGTTGCTGCGGCAATTCGGCGCCTCTCCAGGAAACCTCCAAAACCGGTGGCTCCTGACCTCGTTGAACAAAATCGACCTGCACCTGATGGTCGCCCGGCTTCAGGTTCAAGGTGGCACTGGCTTCGGTGGCTTCCTTTTCCCAGCTCTCCTCGTCTTCGATCCATTGTCCATCCACCGCCATTCGGGCCGCCCCCGTTGCTTTGACAAAAAACGTGTACGAACCCGCCGCCGTGATGGGCATCCACCCGTTCCAACGGAATTCCAGGCGTCCATCGACACCGGGAACGGTCAGGGAAAAATTCGTGGCCGGCTGTGTCCGGATCGGTTCGGCGTTGTTCAGTTCCTCGAGCGATCGCAAACGCTCCCGATAAATGGACAGTTCCAGCGGAGAAAAGTGAGGGGTTTCCCGGAGGAGATAATGAGCCAGGTCGAACGCCTCGTCGGGGCGCAGCCCCATGGCGGGCATGCGCCCACCGGGGCGCGTTTTCAGCGGATTCAGAAGAAATTCCCGGAGCCCGGGCAATGTCCATTTCCCGGTCAACGACGGAAGCGCCACCTCCCCTTCCCTCCCCTTGCCGTCGAGGGGATGGCAGGCGACACAGCCCACCGATTGGTAGAGGCGTTCCCCGCGTTTCACTGCAGCGCGATCGGGTGGCAGCGGTGACCAGG
Organism: uncultured Verrucomicrobiota bacterium; assembly: GCA_903864375.1. Classification (GTDB taxonomy): domain Bacteria; phylum Verrucomicrobiota; class Verrucomicrobiia; order Limisphaerales; family UBA9464; genus CAILNN01. The sequence continues at coordinate 4,956 of CAIPFS010000104.1, read as the reverse complement.
CGGGAACGGTTGAAGCGTAAAGATAGTGGGTGAGCGCCCGGGCGTCGGCTGCGCGACGTTCCGGTTCCAGGGCATGCAACAGGTCCGGCATGGTGGTCCCGGGAAAAACCGTCCCTGGAGAGGCCAGAAAGTGCTGCACCCATTCCGGATTGATCCGTTCTCCCAATCCCTCCAGCCGGGGACCGGCATTATCCGCCAGCCACAGCGCCTGTCGGTCGGTCGGTAAATGACAGGAACCGCATCGAAAATCGGACCATTTACCCAATCCATGGGCCCGTTCCAGCTCCGGGGGGGTCGAAGTTGCGGCGGAAGCGGACGTCAGTATGCCGACGAGAATCAACAGCCCCGGAATTCCAACGGCAACCGGGAAGCGCCAAAGGGCCTTCAAACGGGTCGTGGTCCCGGAGAATTCGCCCTGCGGAAATCGCTTCATGATTCAAATCAACCCTCAACCCACCACCACCACCGGATTGCCCAGGACCTCCATTTTGGGTTGAATACCCAGGCCGGGTGCGAGGGAAGCCGCCATCCGACCATTCACCCGCCGGGGGGCACCATCTGCGGTGCTGACGGTGACGTAGCTGTTGAAATCCGTGGTGGTAAAAAGCAGCTCCGGCGGGGTGCTCTGGGCCAGGTGGGCAATGGCCGCCGTTGCCACGTCGCCGCCCCAGCTGTCTTCCAGGGTCATCGCAATCCCAAGACTGACACACAGATCCCGCGCCTGCCGAATCCGGGTCAATCCGCCAAACTTGCTGATTTTAAGGTTCACCACGTCCATCGCCAAATCAGCCTGCCCTCGCAGGAGCATGCCCAGATCGTCGACGTTCTCATCCAGGACGAAGGGATGTGGACACTGTCTCCGGACAGCCAGGCATTCCCGATACGTCGCGCAGGGTTGCTCGATGTAAACATCAATATCCCGTACCGCCTTGACGATTCGAACTGCCTCATGTTGCACCCAACCCGTGTTGGCATCGGCAATCAGCCGGTCGCCGGCCTGGAGCTGGGCCGAGACCTGGCGGATCCGCTGGATGTCCACATCCGGATCGCCCCCGACCTTCAACTGAAATCGGCGATATCCCTCCGACCGATATCCGGCAACTTTCGAGGCCATCATTTCAGGAGACTCCTGGGAGATGGCCCGATAGAGCGGAACGTCTTCGGTGTAGCGTCCCCCCAGCAACTCACAGACCGGCAGCTGGGCGGACTGGCCCAGAATATCCCAGCAGGCGATATCGATCCCGCTCTTCACGTAGGGATGCCCCTTGAGCGCAGCGTCCATCCGGCCGTTCAGCCTCGATAATTCGCGGGGATCCAGTCCCAGGAGATGAGGGCCCAACTCGCGGATGCCGGCCCGCACTCCCTCGGCATAGGCGGGAAGATAGAACGGTCCCAGGGGACAGACTTCCCCATGTCCCACCCAACCCGCATCCGTCTCCACCCGCACAATGGTACTGTCGAAGACCGTGACCGACTTACCCCCACTCCAGTTGTAGGTGGTCTCGTGCAGCGGCAATTCGACGCGGTAGGCCAGAATCCGGGTAATCTTCACCCAAAAAGGAGGCCGGGGAGACGGGGCAAAGTCAATCCATCGCAACGATTTCGCTGCGGGCGCGTTTGCGGAGGCCGCCGGCCTGTCCTGACGACGTCCCAATCCTGCCCGGTCCGCCAAGGGCGCGTGCGTGCGTCGAGTTGACGACGGCGCTTCGAATGGCTCTGTTGGAGGGAACCATGAAGACCAGAGTTGAACCGCACCAAGGTGCCATCGGATCCTTTCTCCGGAGTGTCCGCATCGGCTGCCTTTTATTTCCCGGCGTTCAACTCGCCCTGGCGGTGGAACCCGACGCGTCCTCTCCCTTACCCGAGTCCGCACCCCCGCCGATGACCAACGACGTCCCGGCCATCCCTCGTCCCACGCATCTGACCACCAACACCATCAAGCCTCCGACCGATGCCTTCGTTCTGCGGCGCTGGGAGATGGTTCCTCCGGCAGCCCCTCCCCGGGTCATTACCGCCCAGTTTCCGATCAACACCCCCATGCTGTCGGTCGAGTCCATGGCGTGGTGCGACAATCGGCTCTGGCTGGCGGCGCGTCCGCGGACGGTCCCCCAGGTCCCCGCCACGTCTTCCAAACTCTGGGTGTATAATCCGGAAAACAATCGTCTGGAGGCCGTTCCTGGCTTGATTGAGAAAAACGAGGTCCACGGGATGATGGGCGGAACTCGAAGACTCTGGCTCTCACTGGAGGGCGGAGCCGGGGGACTCGACACCCAAAGTCTCGCCATTGAGCCGTTTGCCGCCTCCCAGGGCCTGACAGCCAATCATCTGGCCGGATTTGGCGAGGGGGACGGAGCCATTTTCGCCTTTGGCCGTTCGGGAGCCACCTTCCGGCTTGGGGCCACCGGCACCAACTTCCTCAGGTCCAGCGGTCTGGTCTTCCCCGGAAGCAACGGCGGTCCGGAACCGTGGGAGCGGGCCGCAGCATCCCGACAATGGCTGATCGCCACCTCCGCCTACGAGGTGGCCACGCGGCATGTGGACGCCCCCCAGTGGACCCTGCTCCAGGATGAACTTTCCCGTGGTTCCCCGCGCGGGGAGCGTCCCCACCTCTGGTCGGTCGAAAGCGACGGAGAGGGTGGTTTCTGGCTGGGAAGTGATGCCGGCCTCCACTGGGTGCACCCCGAGGATGGAACGGTCGAAAACCGGTTCATGCCCGGCGGGGTCATTGTTCCCGGTGGCTTTGGCGTCACCTTTTCCGCGTGGCAAAAACCGACCGCGGCCGCCCTGGAAGCGTCCCGGCAGCGGGTGATGAACGGAATCCGCGACCGGATGCGACTGCGCGCCCGGTTTGCACGACTCAGCACGGAATCGCATACCATTCAAAGCCCGGTCGTTCCGACCAGCCGAGTCATGGGCGGAGTGACCGCCATCCTTCGTGATAAAAATCTCCTTTGGATCGCGTCGACCGACGGTCGCAACACCAACCAGAGCCGGGTCCTCCTGTACCAACCCACAAGTCGGAAATGGGTCGGTTGGCTTTCAGTCCCCTACCCGGTCCGGTGCATGGCGGTCAATGACCGGGTCCTCTATCTCGGACTGGAGGTACCCAATGCCCCCCGGATTTCCGCCCTGGTTGCCGTGGAGAAATTTCCACTGACCGCCATTCCTGCATCCCGATGGATCGATGATGCGGTTCCCGCCAGCGAGATTGAGCATCGGGTGATGGGGCTCCCACCCCGGGAACGCAATGTCTTCTGGTTTTTCAGCGGTCAGCCACAGCGGATTGTGGATGCCCTCGCACCGGACGGGAAGCCGGCGGAGGACATCGATGCCGAGTCCCTGTTCCTGCTGACCTTTGCCAACGATGTTGCCGGACTGGATCAACCGGATAAATTTGCCACTTATTCCGCCCTCCTCCAGGAAAGGCACCCGACCAGTGTGTATGCTGAATTGACCCGGGGCATGGGACCTTCCACCCATGAAACCCGCACCCGGGTGAACCGGAAGATTCTCGCTCCCGCCGAAACCAAACCGGTCATGGAGGACCCAGTCCCGGATGCGACTCCGGCGCCGGCAGATGCCACCGAGGTCCTCGCCCGCCGCGATCTGGATGGGGACGGACGCCTGAACCCTGTGGAATTTCACCTGTGGAAAGGCGATACCGCCGACTTTAAAGGGGTCGACCTGAACCAGGACGGCTACCTGGATTCAGGCGAACTCGAGGCATTGTTGAAACAGAAATAACCGGGCTCCGGGTAAGGCAGGGGCCGGGCCGGGTGGATTCAATTCACACACCCAAGTTGTCGGTCATCAACGAGTGCGACTTCAGCAGGTTGAACCACTGTCACCAGCGCATTGCTTCGCCCGTTCTTCCGCCGTCTAAAACCTCGAGACCGAACCTCCATCCTGACACCGGACGCTGCCTCCGATGCGTAAGACCGCGGATTTGATTTGGGACTTGCAGGAGCGCATCCCTCCGCTGGATGTCCCTCCTTCGGAGGAACTTGCGTCCGGGCCACCGTCCTATTTTCCCTCGGGCCGCGTAAACAGGACCCGATGAATGGGTGCCGGATACGGGACCCCGGGCCCCTTGGCGGCTGCCCAAAGAATCCGGTTCAACTGGTCTTCCGGCGCCCGGTCATACTCCCGGAAATTCATCTTGCTGGAGGCTTTTGCGCCCGGTGAGTTCTTGGTGTTGCGGGCGGCCAAATCTACTTGAGGTGGAAGATGAATGAACGTCCGGACATTGGGACTGGTCCCGAACACTTTGAACATCGGGGTTGCGGCAGCATCGTACTGGGTGAGTGGAGGAAGGCCCAAAATCAGTTCCATCGTGCGAATCATGCTCGCGGTGGTGTACAGAGTGCTGTCGACCTTCCCGGGTTGGACATAAGGGCTGATCACGTACCCGGTGGTCCGGTGCGCATCCACATGGTCGGGGCCGGTTTGAGCGTCGTCTTCGATGATGAAGATGGCCATCTGCGACCAGAAGCGGCTCTTGCTGGCGGCCTCGACGATTTGTCCCACGGCCTGATCATTGCTGGCCACGCAGGCATCTGGAGTGAAAGAACCCGGTGTGGTTCCCTCTGTGTGGTCTTCTCCCAACGACATGATGGTAAATCGCGGAAGGTCTCCGGATTTCTCGGCGAGTTCGAGGTCCTGAATCCACCATTTGGCTTTTTCCGGATCGCGTTCACCGTCCCAGCGTCCACGATGGTCGGAGGAAACATAGGCTGCGCCCTCACCATAGTTGCGGAAGGTGAGGCCATGACGTTTGCAAAGGTCCCAAAGGGCACCTGCCGCCGGCATTTCCATTTCCCGATTTCCGGGAAGATTCCCATGGCTTGAATAGGAGATGATCCAGGATCGCTCGTTGTAATCGGTGGCGATGGCGGCATCACACCAGCTATGGCCGTCGACGCTGACCTCCCCATTGCAATATAGATTGTCGAGCAG
>CAIPFS010000103.1 GCA_903864375.1 uncultured Verrucomicrobiota bacterium | reverse complement strand
TCATGAAACTGGCCAACTTCAGCCTCGATAATCTGTCGCTCATGGCGCTTACGATCTCGACCGGTTTTGTCGTGGATGACGCCATCGTGATGATCGAGAACATCTTCCGGTACATCGAAGCGGGCGAGCCTCCGATGGCCGCCGCCCTGAAAGGGGCACGACAGATTGGTTTCACCGTCATATCGCTCAGTGTGTCGCTGATCGCGGTGTTCATTCCGCTCCTGTTCATGACCGGACTCGTGGGGCGGCTGTTTCGGGAATTTGCCCTGACCCTGAGTGCAGCGGTGGTGATGTCGGCCATCGTTTCGCTGACCCTGACGCCGATGATGTGTGCCCGGCTCCTGCGCCCGGAGCGCCCGGAGGATCACAGCCGGTTTTATCGGGCGACCGAGGGGATTTTTCAAGCCACCCTGGCCTGGTACGAGGCGGGGTTGCGCTGGGTGTTGCGGAACCAGGGACTGACCATGAGCGTGGCGGGATTGACCGTCGTCGCGACCGTCTGGCTGTACATCATCATCCCCAAGGGGCTCCTGCCCCAGCAGGATACCGGCCTTATTCTGGGGGTGACCGAGGCTGCCTCGTCGATTTCCTTCAAGGCCATGGTGACCCGCCAGCGGGCACTGGCAGAAATCCTGGAGCGCGATCCCGACGTGGTGAGTGTTGCCTCCTTCGTCGGCGGGGGAACCGTCAATCCCACGGTGAGTCAGGGGCGGCTCTACCTGACCCTGAAGCCGCGCAACAAGCGAAAGGCCAATGCGGACGAAATCATGGCCCGGCTTCATGTGGCCACCCAGGATTCCGAGGGGATCAACCTCTTCTTGCAGGCTGCCCAGGACATCCAGATCGACAGCCGCGTCAGCAGCACCCAGTTCCAGTACACGCTACAGGATGCCAATGAGACCGAGTTGAATGAATGGGCTCCACGACTGGTGGAACGTCTGCGTCAACTGCCGGAACTGGTTGAAGTGGCGAGCGACCAGCAGGCGAGTGGTTTGCAGGTGGTCATCGACGTCGACCGCGAAGCGGCCTCCCGGATGGGCATTCCCATGCAGGCCATCGACGATACCCTGTACGATGCCTTTGGCCAGCGGCAGGTCTCGACCATCTTCACCCAGCTCAATCAATACCGGGTGGTGCTGGAGGCGGATCCGGCCTTCCAATTGACTCCGCAGGCCCTGTCCAAGACCTACGTCAAATCCTCCACTGGCGCGTCCGTTCCCCTGGCATCCTTCGCCTCGATGCGCACCGCCCCGGCCCCTCTGTCAGTGTCGCATGAAGGTCAATTTCCGGCGGTGACCATTTCGTTCAACCTTGCACCGTCGGGTTCGCTGGGAGCGGCTGTCGACGCCATCCAGAAGGCGCAATTGAACCTGGGTATGCCCGATACCGTGTCCACCAGCTTTTCGGGAACGGCAGCGGAATTCCGGTCGTCCCTGCGCAATGAGCCTTATCTGATCCTGGCTGCCATCGTGGTCATCTACATCGTGTTGGGGGTCCTCTACGAGAGTTACCTGCATCCCCTGACCATTCTTTCCAGCCTTCCCTCCGCCGGAGTGGGAGCCCTGCTCGCCCTGCTGGCCTTTGGACAGGACCTCTCCTTGATCGCCCTCATTGGCATCATCCTGTTGATCGGGATCGTCAAGAAGAACGCCATCATGATGATCGACTTTGCCCTCGAGGCCGAGCGGGAGGAGGGATTACCCCCGGAGGAATCGATTTATCAAGCCTGCCGGTTGCGTTTCCGCCCCATCATGATGACCACCATGGCCGCACTGCTGGGTGCCCTGCCACTGGCGTTTGAACAGGGAACCGGTTCGGAACTGCGCCGGCCCCTGGGCATCGCGATTGTGGGCGGGTTGCTGGTTTCCCAATTCCTGACGCTCTACACCACTCCGGTGATCTACCTTTGGATGGACCGCTTGGGCCGCTGGATGGAATCGGCGGTTCGAGGCGGCAGAGCAGTTGAACCCGTTTCGCAGCCGACGGTCCCATGAATGTCTCTGGTCCGTTCATTCGCCGGCCCATCGGGACCTCACTGCTGGCCTTGGGGCTGATGCTGTTGGGAGTGGTGGCGTATCGTTTCCTGCCGGTGGCACCGGTGCCGAGGGTGGATTTTCCGGCCATCTCCGTCTTTGCGGGGCTCCCGGGGGCGGACCCGGCCACGGTGGCCTCCTCCCTGGCGGCTCCGCTGGAGCGGCGGCTCGGACAAATCGCCGGGATCACGGAGATGACCTCCATCAGCACCCCGGGGGGATGCAGCGTCAATCTCCAGTTTGATCTCAACCGCAACGTGGACGGCGCCGCCCGGGACGTTCAGGAGGCGATCACGGCCTCGCTCTCCGATTTGCCGGTGAATCTGCCAGGTCCTCCCACGTATCGGAAAATGAACCCGGCGGATGCCCCCATCCTGATCCTGGCGATGGTTTCGGAGACGATGGGCGGACCCCAGGTGTTCGAGTATGCCGACTCCCTCGTGGGCCAGCGGCTGAGCCAGGTGCCGGGCGTGAGTCAGGTGCTCATCAACGGGGCCGAGAAATCGGCCGTCCGCATCCAGGTGGACCCCTCCGCCCTGGCAACGACCGGCTATGGGATGGAAGAGCTGCGGGGGCTGATTGGGCAGGCCACGCTGCACGCCCCGGTGGGAGGCTTTGATGGTGTGTCCCGTTCCTACACCCTGGCTGTCAACGATCAGCTTTCAACGGCCGCTCAATACCGTTCCCTGATTCTCACCCAGCGACAGGGGGTTCCCCTCCGCCTGGACGCCGTGGGCCGTGTGGTGGAAGGCGTCGAAAACGAGCGGTTGGCCGGTTGGGCGGGAACCAACCGGGCGGTCTTGTTGATTGTTCAAAAGCAGGCCGGAGCCAATGTCATTGAAACCGTCGACCAGATTCGGGCGGCGCTGCCCCAGTTGGAACGATGGTTGCCGCCGGGCATCAAACTCATGGCCCTCAGCGACCGGACGGTCACCATTCGAGCCTCGGTGGACGACGTTCAGACGTCCCTGCTGCTGAGCATTGCCCTGGTGATCCTGGTGATGTTCCTGTTTCTACGTCGGTTCTGGCCCACCTTCATTGCCAGTATCACCGTGCCGCTGGCTCTCGCTGGCACCTTCGGAGCGATGTATCTCTGCGGATACAGCCTCGACAATCTCTCCTTGATGGCCATCACCATTTCGGTGGGGTTTGTGGTCGATGACGCCATCGTGGTCATTGAAAATGTTGTCCGTTATCTGGAGGAGGGCGTGCCTCCCCTGGAAGCGGCCCTTCGAGGGGCACGCCAGATTGGTTTCACCGTCATTTCGATGAGCCTGTCACTGGTGGCGGTGTTCATTCCCCTGTTGTTCATGGGTGGCTTGATTGGGCGCCTTTTCCATGAATTTGCGGTCACACTGAGCCTCGCCATTCTCATTTCGGCGGTGATTTCGCTCACCCTGACACCGACTCTTTGCGCCCAATTCATGAAATCGGAGGCCGAACAGGGGCCCCCGGGTTGGTTTCTTCGTGTGACCGAGGCCGGGTTTCAGTCGGTGCTCCAGGTCTATTCCACCGGGCTCCGCTGGGTGTTGCGCCATCAGCCCGTGATGTTGGTCGTGACCGTCCTGACCCTGGTGGCGACTCTTTGGATGTATAACCGCATCCCGAAGGGTCTCTTCCCTCAGCAGGATACCGGTGTACTCATCGGGGTCACGGAGGGTGCCCAGGACATTTCCTTTCAGGCCATGAGCCGTCTTCAGGCTCGGGCATCGCAACTGGTGATGGCTGATCCGGCTGTGTCCACCATCGGATCGTTCATCGGTGCCGCCTCGGGTAATTCGGCGGTCAACAATGGCCGCATGTTCATTACCCTCAAGCCCTTGTCCGAGCGGAAAGTGAGCGCCGATCAGGTGATCCAGCGGCTTCGTCCCAAGTTGGGCTCCATTCCCGGATTCTCCATCTTCATCCAGGCGGCCCAGGACATCCGGATGGGGGCCCGGTTTAGCAAGGCCCAGTATCAATACGCGCTCCAGTCGCCCGATTTGGAGGAGGAAAACTATTGGGCCTCCCAACTGCTGGATCGTCTCAAGCAGATGCCCGAACTCAAGGACGTGGGCACGGACCTGCAAACCCGCGGACTCCAGGTGGCGGTGACCGTCAACCGGGACGCCTGCGCCCGACTCGGCGTCTCGCCATTGGAGGTCGACAACGTCCTCTATGATGCCTTTGGTCAACGACAGGTCGCGATTCTTTACGAGCGGTATAACCAGCACCGGGTCATCCTTGAAATCGACCCGCGCTTGCAGACCGATCCCGGCTCCCTCGACAAATTGTTCCTCAAATCCAGTTCTGGAACTCCGGTTCCCCTGTCGTCGGTCGCCACCTTTCGCCGGGATAAATCGACCCTGTCCGTCAATCACCAGGGGCAATTCCCCGCTGTCACTCTCTCCTTCAACCTGGCTCCGGGTGTTTCACTGGGGACCGCCACCGAATTGATCGACGCCGCGGCGGCAGAAATGCGGATGCCGGAGCGGGTTCAGGGTAGTTTTCAGGGCACCGCGCAGGTCTTCCGGTCCTCCCTCAGCTCCACCCCTTTCCTCATTCTCGCCGCGCTCGTGACGGTGTATGTGGTCCTGGGGATGCTTTACGAGAGCCTGGTTCACCCCCTGACCATTTTGTCCACGCTTCCATCGGCGGGCCTCGGTGCGTTGCTGGCGTTGCTGGCCTTCGGGCTCGATCTGTCGGTGGTGTCCTTCATCGGCATCATCCTGCTGATGGGGATCGTGAAAAAGAACGCCATCATGATGATCGACTTTGC
>CAIPFS010000102.1 GCA_903864375.1 uncultured Verrucomicrobiota bacterium | reverse complement strand
ATCGTCGTCGACCTGAATTGCCGGCCAGCGCTGCACTTGAAAGGTGTGACTTCCCAACTGAGCCATTTCCTTCTCCAGATTTCCCTGCAGAGCCCGGATGGCCGTCATCACCAGAATGATGCTGAACACGCCCACGAGGATGCCGAGCAGCGTGTGTCCCGAAAGAAGCTTGTGGGCAGCAATCGCATTCAACGCCATGCGAAGCGCCTCGCGAAATTCCGTCAGCAGCGTGACCCGGGCTTTCATTCCGAACGAAGGGCATCGACGGGATCGAGACGGGCTGCCCGCCAGGCAGGCAGGAAACCGCTGACCACGCCGGTGGAGGCGGACACCAGCAGGGCGACCCCGGCCAGCCACCAGGGAAGCGATGCCGCGAGGAATTGGTCAATCACCAGCGTCAGAGGCCAGGCAATGGCCAGTCCCAGCAACCCGGCCAGCAGGGTGATGGTCGCCGCTTCCACCAAAAACTGGACCAAAATCGTTCGTTGCTTGGCGCCTATGGCCTTCCGAACCCCGATTTCCCGGGTTCGTTCCGCCACACTGACAAACATGATGTTCATGATTCCAATGCCTCCCACAAACAGGGAGAGGCCGGTGATGAACAACCCGACGGCAGCGATGGTTCCTCCCACAGTGTTGAAGAAACGAATCAGCGCATCCTGCTGGTTGATGGCAAAATCATCCTTTTGCTCGGGGTCCAACCGGCGCAAACGGCGCATGATGCCCCTCAACTCCTCCTTGGCGTCGTCCATCTGGGTCGGATCGTTGACCTTGACGATCACAGAGAGATCCGGCCAGCGGTCCAGATCCCGCATGAAGCGGGTCACCGGGACCACCACTTGATTATCAAAATTGAATCCGGTGAAAAAGGACCCCTGTTTTTCCATGACCCCAATCACCTCATAACTCATTCCATCCACCTTGACGCGGCTGCCGACAGCGCCGCCGTAGGGAAAGAACCGTTCCGCCAGATAACTTCCCAGGACGCAGACCGCGTGTTGTGCCTGGACATCGAGGGAATTGATCCAGCGCCCGGACGACATGTTCAGTCCCCGGACAATCACGCTGGCCTCGTTATTGCCGACGATCCAGACGCTTTTGGCCTTGCGCATCCCGTAGGTCACCGTCCCCTGTCCCTGCGCCTCGAGGCTGACGGAAGACGCATAGACCGACAGGCGTTCAATGTCACTGGCGTTGGCCAGGGTCAGAGGGCGACGGTTGCGACTGTTGCGCCACTCTTCCTCGCCCGTCAGCCAGGAAAACCGCTGAATATACAGGTTGTCGGCTCCAATTCCGGAAATGCTTTTCTTGAAAGCCGCGTTCAAACCGGTGATGGCCGTTCCCATCAGGGTCACGGTCACAATGCCGATAACGATCCCGAGGGTGGTCAACCCGGCCCGCAATTTGTTCGCCCGGATGGCAGACCACGCAATGTACGTGGCCTCCTTGAACTCGGTCGCCAGAGTCATGACAACCCGCTCATGCCACCGGCGATGGTCACCGTCACCTGATGGTCGTTGAGTTCATCCGCAGCAATCAATCCGTCCCGGATTCGGATGATGCGGCGCGCATGACGGGCCACCTCCTCCTCATGGGTGACGACGATGATCGTGTTGCCCTTGCGCGACAACTGCTCAAAAAGGTTCAGGATTTCCTCGCCCGTCCGGGAGTCGAGATTCCCGGTCGGCTCGTCGGCCAGAACAATGCTGGGACGGTTGACCAATGCCCGCGCAATCGCCACCCGCTGGCGCTGGCCGCCCGAGAGCTCATTGGGACGGTGATGGACCCGTTGTTCCAGCCCGACATGGGTCAACACCTGTAACGCCCGCTCCAGCCGCTCCGAACGGGACACTCCACTGTAAATCATCGGAAGCTCCACGTTGTGCAGTGCATCTGAACGGGGCAACAGGTTGAAACTTTGAAAAACGAACCCAATTTCACGATTACGGACCTCCGCCAGGTCATTGTCGTCCATATGAGCGACATTCAGACCATTCAACTCGTAGACACCTGATGTGGGAGAATCCAGGCACCCCAGAAGGTTCATCAACGTCGATTTACCCGACCCGGAGGGCCCCATGATGGCCAGGTACTCCCCCTTTTCAATCGACAGGGAGACACCCCGCAGGGCATGGACCGTTTCGGATCCCATGACGTAGCGCTTCGTCAAATCCTGGATTTGGATGAGGGACATACGCTCAACAATTCCTCCCTTACTTCTTTTCCGCCTTCACCACCTTGGGCTTGTTGTCGACCTTGATCAGTTTTCCGTCCTCCAGGTCCTTGGAAATCGCCTTGTAATTTCCAGTCACAATTTCCTGTCCCTCCGTCAGCCCTTCGATGATTTCATAATAGTTGTCATCGCTGATGCCCCGTTTGACAGGAACCGCCTTGACCTGGGAGCCATCGATGGCAAACACGATAACGATGGCCTTTTCGGTCT
>CAIPFS010000101.1 GCA_903864375.1 uncultured Verrucomicrobiota bacterium | reverse complement strand
CGTTTGCAAACGAGGTATAGATATGGATTCACATAATTCAAGAGTGGAGATGCCGAAGTGCGGCGAGTGCCTCGCGGCGGTTGCCCGAAGAAAATTCAAGTTCTCCGACCCGGGCCTGCACGAAACCCGTTTCCGGCGCCTGCGCCGCTGCGGTGCGTGCGGCGGCAAGCGCCCCTTCCAGATCGCCCCGGGATTGGAGCTCGTAGCTGGCTGCCATGGCAACGCTCGCCCCGAAGTCGGAGATTGGGGCGGGCCTTTCGGGGTCCCCCCGGACGGTGCGGATCAGCCTGCGGAGCCCGCGGGCTCCCGGGCTCTGGTCGTCGCCCAGGAGTCGGTCGGCGGTGTCCACACGGCCGACAGCCAGTTCCAGTTGTGCCCGAAGAATGCGCGGCCCCGCAGCGTCCCCGCCAATCTGGGCTGGCCAGGCGGCCAGGGCGCCCATCCAGTCCCCGGCCTCATACTGTTGGAGTACCCCGGCCAATTGGGTCTTTTCCTCCGAATTCAGTTGGATATCGCCCGGACACAGAACCCCGGGATAATAGAGTGCCCATTGGATGCCGACGACAGCATCGACAAGGGTGGTCACGCTCGGTGGGGCATTGGTAGAGAGGTGGAGTTCCTGGCCGCGCATTAACGAAACGTCACCGGAACCGGTCTTCAATTCGACGCGGCCATCGATCAGTGCCAGATGAAGAGCCGCCCCGGCCTCGGCGACCTCCAGCAGAAATTCCGTTCCCCGGATCGCACCGGCGGCGAGGGGGGTGTCGAATTCAACATCAGCCGGCTTTTCACGGTTGAAGAAATAAATGGCGCCTGAAGGAAGCCCGAAGCGACGCTTTTCGGAATCCCGTGGTTTGAGGATTTCAAGGGTGGTCCGCTCATCCAGGCGAAGAACGCTACGGTCGGAGAGTTGGACGGCGGCTCGGCTGTGGGGAAGGGTTCTCAGACGATCTCCCGGGACGAGAAGGAGGCCAGGGTGGGCGGCGACCCAGACCTCATTTGTCGAACGGATTTCCACGCGACCGGCGGCCTCCAGCAGCACGATCGGTTCTGTGCCGGAGCGTGGGGCAGGGGGCATTTCGGCCGCCCGGGCCGGTGTGGTCGCCAGCGTTGTCACCGTGACCAGCGCGGCAATCCATCGGAGGAAAACCTGCCAGAAAATTGGGAGCGCGAACCCATTTGTTCGCGCCCGGTTCCTCAGTCGGAGCCCGGGCGGGACCACAGAGGACCCCTGAAGGGTGCCTCTGGATCCCGGTCCGGCCACGGTTTGGGAACGAATCATGTTCAAGGATTGGTCCGGACAACGGAGAAGGTCCCGCCGTCGGTCCGCTTGAGCCGGTTGTTATCGTACCTGTGAACGACGAGGGTCCCGGCTCCACCGGAGGTGAATGTGAGGTCGTACTCATCCCATTTGCCCGGTCGGAACGTCAATACCAGATGATAGGCCAGTGTCCCGCTGGAGAGGTAGGTGTAGGTGAAGGATGACGGCGCGCTGTCGTCGAACTGGAGACCCGCTGCCGGGTTCTGGAACACGACCCGGGTGGGTGTCGTGCCGTAGTTCATGGTGTAGGTGAAGCCGGTGGGGCTTTCGGGGGGCGTTGTGGGGACGCTGTTGGTCGTGCCGCCGCCTCCAGTCGACGGGAGGCTGGAGTTCGGGCTGAACACCCCGCCATCGGTGGTAAAGAGCGAGCCCAATCGATAGATGCGCCGATGAAACAAGGCAGTGGGGCCATCGTTGAACGTCAGATCGTATTCCTGGCGGTCTCCGCCGATGCCGTAATAGCCAAAGTTGACGATGAGAGACGCCGTGTTCGAGGATAGGACGCTGTAGGTATAGGTGAACGCATTGCCGGTGCTGGTGGTCTCACCCTCCCCCCCAAAGGAAGAACCTGGAGTGGCCACTCCGGAGCCCTGGTTGAATTGATATTTTTCGGGAGACGATCCAGTGAAGGCATAGTACGTCAATCCCACGAGGGAGGTGGGCGGTGCCGGAGGAAGTCCGCCCGAACCTGGTCCCGTATTGCTTCCGGCGGTCATCAGATGGAAGAGGCCGATCTGGCGGCTCTTCAGGACGTTTTGCTCGTATTCCTCCCGGAGCCAGTTTCCAGCATCTGTGCCCGTGAAGGTATAATGGACGGAGTCCCGCCGTGTCGGGGAATAGGTGCGGTCCACCTGGCCCTCATTGGAACCCGTCCGGAGGTACTGGTAGTCAAAGGGGTCGGTTCCGGAAAGGAACAAATCCTGACCATTGGTCGAGCTCAGGTAATCCGCATGGTTGGTGGAACTCACGTCCTCCATCTGAATATGCAGCCCCTCGATGCTCCAGGGTGCAAAGCCATTGGTCGGCGCGGGAGCGACGAGAAGGCGGTACGTTGCAAAGTTCACGGCACCATTCTTCGTGGAAAAAATATGTGACACGGTGCGACCGTTTCCGAACACGGGCGATCCAATGTCGACCCAATTCGTGAGCCCGATTGAACCTTGCAAGGTGTAGGCGTTGCCAGGTTCCGTGGGGTATTCAATTTCGACCGCGGTGTAGATCCGGAGGTCGTTGGTTTGCGCCAGACCGGTAACGGCAGTGAGGGTGGTCAGCCCGGCGGCGAGCATCAGTGAGGAAAGTTTGTAGTTCATAGATGGTGGCCTTCTCCGGTGTTTTCCGACGAAGGCAGGTGCCCTGATGCAACCGGCGTGCCAAGGCTCAATTGCGGGCAATTCGCCCTGATTTCGCCCTGGAATGCGGAGGAACGTTCCACTTTCGGAACGCCTGTTCCGAACCCGGATGGTTGATGCATCGGTAACGAGGTCGGGGATTTCTGATCTCCGGGTTGTGACTCCTTCGGCGTGGGGAGTAGCCGCCGTATTGGACGGCGCGGGGCTGTGCCAGACTACTCCGTCAAGACGCGGAAATACCGGGAAACCACGTTGGTCAGAAGGATGTTTTGAATGCCACCATCGCCGGGAAATGCCCCGCCGCGCGGCGTCCAGGGCCCTGGAGGCACCAGAGCCTCTTCAATGGAGTAGATTTGTCCCGGGAAGGTCTGGAAGCTCAACTGCGGGCCGTCAGCGGTCATTCCAAGGACAGCCAGGGGCGGCACCACCACCTTGACGATGAACACTCCGGAAATGCCGCCGAAGGCGTTGGTGACGGCGAACCGGTACTGTCCGGAATCCGATAATTTCACCGCAGGGAGGACCAGTGACGGGTCTGTGCTGCCGGGAAGGAGAAGGCCGTCCTTTTCCCAGGAATAGACCAGCGTACCTGCCCCCGAAACGGGGGCGGTGAGTGTCAGGTTGGAGCCGATGGAAACAAGTTGGGAGGCAGGTGCCTGAAGGAGGACGGGCGGGCCCCCGGGGGCATTGGTTTCGAGGGCATAATTCAACGAGGCAATGCCAGACGCGCCTCCGACGCCATCGACGGCGATGAGGTAGGAGTGTCCTTTGGAGACCTGGAATCGGACTTTCGAGGGTCCGTTCGTGCCGAAACTGTCATTCGCACAGGCGAGGGAAACCAGATCGGAGTACCCGGTCAGGAGGCCGTTGTAGGTATAGGCCTCCAGGACGGTGTCGTAGTCGCTTCCCACGGTGTCGAGGCTCAATGTTCCGTCGGACGGGGGATCGTAGGCGAGCCAGTACGAACGCCCGCCGGTGACGCCGCAATGTTTCGGTTCCGTCGGATCGCTGGTGGCATAAAAGGTGTTAAAGATCTGGCTCCCATTGTAGCCCCGGACGACGCCGAATCCGCTGGGCCTCACGCGGTGGCCGCCGATAGGGGCCGGAGTGAATGCGGACAGTCGACGATTGATTCGTCGCAATCCGTCGTCGCCCACCAGGGGGCTGCCCACCGCATCGGGAATTTTATCGCGCGCGAGGGCGTTGGTCAGGCCATCTGAGTTGATTTGAATTTCAACGGGCGTCGTGAAAAACCGAACCTTGCCCACCGTGACCCGAAGTCGGTAGGTCCCGACCTGGGCGGCTTGAAGTGACGGGATCACCAGTGTGGGACCTTGCTGGTCGATTTCCGTCTCGTTGAAGCGCCATTGAAGCTGGACACCCGGGGCAGGTTGGATGTTGACGGAAAGGGTGACGGTCTCTCCCCGTCGGGCGGCTCTGTCGGGAGGGACACTGACCACGATGGGCGGTGGTGAGGCGGCATTGACAAAGCTCCATTTGAGCCGGATGGAGCCCGTGGCACCTGCAAAACCATCCACTGCGATTTCGTAACGTCCTCCGGCTTGAACCCCAAATTCGATCAAGCTCGACGGGGCGATGCCAAGAAAATCGTCGTTCCGGGCGGCCTCATGCAACCGATCGAGGGTGGTGTCGGTCGGATTGTTGAAAACATAGGCCGAAAGGAGTGTGTCAAAGCCACTGCCGTCGGTGCTGAACGTGACGATGCCATCGGCGGGCGCTACCCAGGAAAGCCACACAGAATGACCGCCCGGTTTACCCCCCGTCTGCGGTTCATTGGGCTCGACCGTGGCGGTGGAGTTGTCTGCAGAAACAGCGCCGGAAGGAGTCGTGAACACCCGGCGGTTGATGAAGACATCTTCCAGCGATTGGGCAAATGCCGTTGCGCCGACCATGAGCCATAGCCCTGCGGCCAGGAACCGCAGCACCCGTCTCCGACTGGATGCCGCGGGAATTGGGGCGGCTGGGGAACGGGGTCCGGCGGCTGCCGTCATTTGGATGCGATCACTCATGCTTCAACACCTCCGAAGCAATCGGGTTGCCAATCCGGGCGATGGAAGGCATCCGGATTGTTTTTAGCGGGGAATGATGGCGGTGGCGTCGATGCTCCTGGGGTGGGAACGCCTCCAAAATCCGGACGTGAATCGAGTTCATGAACCTGAGGGTCATTGCGGCGGCCCTGCGATGTAGCGCAGGTTTCCAAACCTGCCGGGCCGTTGGCGAGCCGCAGTACATTGGGACGGCGTCCAGCCCCGCCGACCGGAAAGTCGGCGATACAGCAGACAGGAATGTCTGGCCTACGTCGCGTCGGGTGGGCGGAGTTCTGGCCATTTGTCGAGGCGTCGAAGGAGCGCCTGTGGCGAGAGGCCCAACGCGGCGGCACTTCGCCGGATGCCGCCGTGATTGTTGCGAAGGGTTTCCCCAATCAGTCGATATTCCTGGGCTTCGACGGGGGTGAGGTCCCGATCCAACGGGGGCGGGAAGGTCTCGGCAGGTTTCGGTGCGGCTGCGGAAGGCGCTGGGGCGGGGGATGGCGCAGACGCTACCGGATGGGTTCGGTTCAGCCAGACCCAATCGAGGCTGAGCCATCTGGAGTCTTCAGGGGTCCTGAGAAGTGAGCGTTCAAGGACATTTCGGAGCTCGCGGACGTTACCCGGAAAGTCATGAACTCCAAGGGCGGCAATATCCTCCGCTTTCAACAACGGCTTTGCCCGGGCATATCGTTTTGACAGCTGTGTCAGAAGCAACTCGGCGAGGCCCGGGATGTCCTCGCGCCGTTGTCGCAGCGGGGGCAACCCAACCGAAAAGACATCCAATCGATACATCAAGTCTTCGCGAAAGCGTCCGGCGCGGGACTCCGCAGCGAGGTCTTTGTTGGTTGCCGCAACAAACCGGCCTTCAAACGCCCGGTTCTCGGTGGTGCCGAGCGGGCGGAACTCCCGGGCCTCGACCAGGCGTAGGAGCTTCGCCTGAAGCGCGATAGGCACCTCCCCGATTTCATCCAGGAAGAGTGTTCCCCCGGCGGCGGCCGCGGCGAGGCCCGGACGCCGACGGTCGGCGCCGGTGTAGGCGCCCCGTTCGGCACCGAAGAGTTCGGACTCAAACATTTCCGCAGGCAGGGCGGCGCAATTGACGGCAATGAATGGGGCATCCCCTCCGGGAAACGCCCACTGATGGAGGGCACGGGCGGCGACATCCTTTCCGGCACCGGTCTCGCCGGTGATCAGCACCGTGCCGCCAGCATGGCGGGCAGCCTGGCGTAGTTGCTGTGCCACCTCGCGCATGGCTGGCGAAACACCGAAAAGCTCCGTTGCCGGACCCAGCGTCGGGCGGGCGGCGATCCGCTGTCGCGCCCGCTCCACACAGGCGCTCAGGGCGTCCACTGAAACCGGTTTTGTCAGGTAGTCGAACAGCCCGTTGCGGGTCAGCGAAACGGCTTCCCCGAGATCGGGCAGGCCCGTGATCATGACGATGGGAGCCTCCGGTTGGCGGCGGGAAAGGTGCTCGAAAAAGGCATAGCCCTTTCCGTCCGGAAGGTGGTTGTCGAGGAGGATGAGGTCGAACGTGGTCCCCGACACCCGTTCTTTCGCGGCTCCCAGACTACCCGCCAGGATGGTATCACCCCCCACGTCCCGGACGACCTGGGCGGCCAGAGTCGCAAACGCGAGATCGTCGTCGATGATCAGGCAGGAAAACCTGCCGCGGATGCCCGGGGGCGATGCCATGGAGCTTCCGAGGATACAGACGAGGCTCGGTTCATACAAGCCGGGGAGGGGGAGTTGCCAATGGGGACCGGTCCATTTCCCGGCGGACGGCATCCAGAAGTTCCGTCACGGCGTACGGCTTTCGGAGCCGGGGCAGGCTCAATGGCGTAACCGCATCGTCGCCACACGCGAGAATTACCGGCAATCCGGGTCGGATCTGCCGCAGGGCATCGACCGTCTGTTGGACGTCCATTCCCGGCCGGGAACCATCCAGAAGGACCAGTCGGACCGGGTGACCAGGCTGTGTCAGGACTGCGAGAGCCCCGGTCGGGTCGGTGGCTGTTGCCACTCGGTAACCGCAGGCGACCAATTCCAGCGACGTGAGTTCGCGGACGGACCGCTCCTCATCCACAACGAGAATCAACTCACCGTTGCCCGTCAGCCTGGGATCAGCCGCCGTGGCATCCGTTTCGGGGAGGTCAGCGGCCATGGGTTCCCGGGGCAGGAAAACTTCGAAGGTGGAGCCCTCACCTGGCACGCTGTCCACTCGAAGGAAACCGCCGTGGGCCTTGACGATGTGGATCACCGTGGCGAGACCGATCCCGGTGCCATCCCCTTCGGCTTTGGTTGTAAAAAAAGGTTCAAAAATCCGCTGAAGGACATCCGGGGCGATGCCTGTGCCGGTATCGGTGACACCCAGCACAACGAATTCCCCCGGGAACGCCGACGGAATTCCGGCCGCCGATGGCGCGTCCAATGAGACGTTGTCAGCGACAAGGGTCAGGCGTCCGCCGGACGGCATGGCGTCGCGGGCGTTGACAGCCAGGTTCAACAGCACCTGGTGGAGTTGGGTGGTGTTGCCGCGAACGAGTCCCAGGTCGCCCGGGACGAACACCACGATTTCAATCGATTTTGGAAAGGTCTCACGGAGCATCTTTTCGAGCTCGCGGACGAGCAATGCGGGTGAGACCCGCTCCACGGCCCCTCCTCGGCCCCGGGCAAAAAGGAGAACCTGGCGGACCATGTCCGCGGCGCGGAGGGCGCCAGCCTCGATGAGACCGAGCGTGCGTCGGGACTCCTCGTCGCCTCCCTTTCGACGGAGCAATTCGGCACCCATCAGGACCGGGGCAAGGGCGTTGTTCAGATCGTGAGCCATACCGCCGGCCAGCGACCCGATGGTATTCATGCGTTGAGTCCGCAGGAATCGGGCCTCGAGCTCCTTTTTCTCGGTGATGTCGCTATGAATCATCAGGAGGGACTTGGGCATCCCGGTCTGGTCCCGGATCAACGTCCATCGACTCGCGGTGATCACCACGGCCCCGGATTTGGTTCTCTGGCGCAACTCGCCATTCCATTCACCGTTCCGCTGCGTGGAGTCGAGCGCTTCCACCGCTGCGGAGGGTTCAATCGACAGCAATTCAGGACCAGCGCGGCCGGATCGGATGTCTTCAACGCTCCAGCCGTAGAGTCGGCTGGCTCCGGCGTTGGCATGGATGATCCGGCCTGAAAAGTCCCGGACCAGAATGGCGTCGTGGGCCTTGTCAATCAATTCGGCCTGTTCCCGGATTTGCGCGGCTGCGGCGCGTTGGTCAGCTTCGAGTCGTCGGCGGGTCCGGTACCATTCCAAAGATTGCCAGAGCACCGAAAGCCCGAGGGCGGCGGGAATCTGGGCTGCGGCCGGTATCAGCCAGGGAAACCAGACCCCGGCATCGAAGGCCATGGCGGCGGCACCGACAACGAGTCCTCCGCCCGCCACGGCGAGCAGAGCCCCCCGGCAGGGGGCGAAAAAGGGCGAGGAGCCCACCGAACCCGGCGGCGGCGATCAGGATGAACGCTTCAACGACGCGGGAGGGCCGCGAAAGCCAGTCGTGTCGCAGGAGATTCATCATCTCGGTGGCGTGCACCTCCACTCCCGGCATGAAGTAATCGCGGTAACGCCAGGAATGAAAGGGATTCCGGAACTCGTCTTTGCGTTCGTTGAATCCGGCAGTGGCGGATCGAGCACCAATAAAGACGATTTTATTCCTAAAGAATCCACGGGGCACACCGTTTGTCTCCAGAGCCTGTCCGAGACTCACGTGAGGTAGGGTCATTGCTGGCCCATAGTAACGAACCCAATGGCTGTTGAGACCCTCCGGTGCCGCCTGGGAGACGACGGGCAAATCGAGCAGGCGTGCGGCAGCCCAGGTGAGGGATTCCTCGGTGAGCGAGCGAAAATTGGCGAGGGAGCGACGCACCACAAAGTCGTCATCGATGGCCAGGGAGGAAAAGCCGGTGCCGGCTGCTGCCTGGGCAATCTCCGGGCTTAATGGCTCCAGAGTGCCCGTTCGAGTCCGCGGGAGCCCCTGGCCGGGGGAAGCGGTCGCGTTGGCATATTCGGTTGCAAGGATCACACGGCCGTTGTCCCGGATGGCCATGGCCAGCGAGGCGTCGGCTCCGGGTGTTGCGCCTGGTCCGGCAAAAAGAATGTCGAAGACCACGGCGCGGGCACCCTCGGCAGTCAGGCGACGCACCAGATTTCCGTGAAGCTCCCGCGGCCACGGTCGGGCGGAATCCAGTCCGGCGGAGCGGAAGGAGGCGGTGTCCAGATAAACAATAACCACGGAATCGGCAGTGACGTCCCGTTCGCCGCCGATGGAGTGCAAAGAGTCGTAGCTGGTGCGAATCCACGCGTCGCCGGGGCCCCACCCGGAAAGGTCCAGGGCCAGGCCCAGCAACGCGGTCACCGCTGCAATCCAGGCAGCGGTGACGATGCGAAGTGTTCTGGCCTGTCCGGAAGGCATGTCCGGCAGACATTCGCCTCTCGTTTGGAACATGGCGAGCGGTGAATTCGGTGGTACCCGGATGGTCCGGATGGGCTGACATGTCCTGGTAATGAACTTCTCCCCATTCCAGGAAATGAGGCGGTCCAAAAAGCTTCGGGTCGGAGAAGGGAACCGGATTTCTCCCGTTGAACCGACCCGTCAAGTGCGGGAGTGCCGCAGCTGTTCCGGAATGGGATCGTTTTCCAACGGTCTGTTCCGACCCCGGAACAGGCGACGGTGTGATGAGGGTGACCGTAGGCAAAATTTCATGAAATAGGCCTGAAATGCGGGTTTTTCGAGGTTGGCACGCCCGTTGCTTCAGCCTGTAGACGTCGGCAGCCGGCCCAGATGGAAACGGTTAAATCGACGACAAAAGTCAAAACTCAAAAATAAAACAAAAAAATCATATGCAATCATCTTCCACTAAAAAGAATCTGTTCCTGAGCCTGGTCCCCGTTGTCCTCTGCGGAGTCCTCGCCATTCAGTCCAACGCACTGGCCGCCGGTAAAAGCGGCACTGCGGACGTGGCGGGTGCTGCGACGGGCAAACCGGCGGGTGGCAAGGGAGGCTCCACCAGCAAGACGTCGACGGCTCCGGCCCCGGGTTCATCCACCCTGACCTTTTCGGCTGCGGCTCCCGTGAACGGCGTGGTGCCGGTGTTTTCCGGGACCTACAACATCAGCCCGTACTATCCGTCCCTCTATCTCCTCACCGCGCATGTCGGCGTCAGCTCGCTGAATGTGCCGGATGGTTCGCTCGTGTTGTTCACGGTCAACGGACCGACCGGCCCCATCTCGAGCGGTTACGTGACGGTCTCGGCCCAGTCGGGCGCCACGTTGTTCAGCTCCTTCATCATCCCCTCCACGACGGTCACCAACGTGACGGTCAGCGACTCGCTCGGAAACATCCTCTCGACCGGTCTGTAAGGATCGAAACCAGATAAGGGTGCCGGCTCTCCAGGTCGGCACCTGTTTGCATTCCCCTTCCCACCCCATCACGGAATTTCTTGGCAGGAGATCGGTCGCGCGAGCGGGTGGGAGCCTGGTGGCCGATGAATCCAGTCGCCCTCCGGTGGGGCGGTCCGGCCTAACGAAGCAGGGCCGCCGGGGTTGTCCCGAGGGCCCGGCGGAAATGGCGGGTCAGGTGCGATTGGTCAAAAAATCCAGTTTCTGCGGCCACCTGGGCCAGCGACAGGGTTCTTCCTTTGGTTCGCAAAAGATCCTCGGCCCGGAGGACCCTGAGCTTCATCAGGTACCGGTGCGGCGACTCGCCGGTCGCCCGGCGGAATTCCCGGATGAAATGAAAACGACTCAATCCGGCCACCCTTGCCAGTTCTTCCAACGACAGATCCCGCCCCAATTCCTGGCGCATGAAGGCCTTGGCTCGCCGGATGCCCTGGGCTGCCTGAGGCCGAATTCCAGGGGGGAGGGTGTCGGGACCGGAGACAAACCGCCGCCGAATCAGGATTGCCGCCTGTTGGGCCAGGGTTTCGGCAAAGAGGTGACCGCCCATTCCCGGTTCCCGGACCTCGGTCAGAAGGTCGGTTCCCAGCCGAACCCACCGCTCATCCGACGGACCGACATAGGCTGCCAGGTCAGTAGTATCGATGGGACTCCCTTCGATCTCCGACCAGACTCCTTCAAGAAAATCCGGATCGAAGCGAAGATGAATGGTGGTACAGGGGCGGCTCCAGGAGAGGGCGCACGGGATCCGGGCTGGAATAAACGTCAGGGATGTCGGCAGGTCGCTTCCGACGTGATCGCGACGACCGTCATCCAGCCGAAACTCCCCTGGACTGGTCAGGTGGAGGGCAACGATGACCTGCCGGAATCCTTGTGGAAAGTCACCGGACGCAGGTTTCTGACGATCGCGTAAATCGAGCCCAAAACCGCTCCATCCCAGCGGCGCGCTGGAGGTGGCAATGTGTTCGATTTGAAGCCGCGTGACATCCGTCGGCTCCTTCATCCGGCTGCGATGAAGCTCGGTTGCCAAAGCAGCGGGAGATTAGAAGGTATCGGCTTTTGAGCAAGGCATCGATTCGATGCCCGATCGGGGCAGTGTGAACCGCGCCGGCCATGCCTCACCTCAACCGTTCCGTCGCCCGGCCGCACGCCATCGCTTTTTTGGGATGCCCGGACGGCGTGAATATCCGGGCACCCCGATCCCTGCTACTTGGCACCCTGGTCAATCCACGCGCGCACCAGAGCGACTTCCTCCGGAGTCAGCGGCTTCGGCGGCGGACCCCCACGTCCGGGGCCGCCCGGCCCGCCGGGACCGCCGGGTCCATCGTGATGGTCGGGGCCACCAGGACCGCCTGGACCACCGGGGGCTCCGGGAGCACCTGGTCCACCGGGCCGTCCAGGACCGCCTTCAGGGCGGTCACGATGTTCGGGTCCACCCGGGCCGCCGGGTCCTCCAGGACCACCCGGGCCACCGGGACCACCCGGACGGCGTTTGGGCGGCATCGCGGTTTCCGGGTCCAGTTGGGCGACAGACACGAGGAGGAGACTCTTGGCGCTCTTGCCGGGAACCACCATTTTACCGTCCTCGCCGCCCTTCAGGACGGCGGCAAGGCTGTCGGCACGGAAATCGCCCTTCTGGCGTTCGTCACCGTGGCAGCGGGTGCACGAGGCATCAACCAGGGGTTTGATATCCTTGGCAAAGGTAAGGCCGGTCTGCTTGGCGGCTGGGGGCAGCTTCGAGACATCGTATTTGGAGATGTCCCATTTGTCGTCGGCCAGAGCCGGTGCGAGGGAGGCGGTCAGGCCCGCCAGGGCCATGAGAATGACATGCTTCATGAGATTCAGTGCTGAACTCCTCCCACTCTTCCATGGTGTCGATGAAGTCTTGATTAAGTCGGAGAGAAATCTTCTGTCCGGGGAATCTTCATCGCGACTTCATGGAGTCCTGTCCAGACTGTCGCCTATCCGATGGAAGGAGGTATGGATGAAGATACTGGTCATCGAAGATGAACCGCGGCTCGCACGGAATCTCGCAAAAGCCATGCGGGAGGAAGGCTACGTGGTTGAAACGTCCGACAACGGCACGGAGGGTCTTTTTCTGGCCGAAAACCACGACTTTGATGCCCTGGTCCTGGATGTGATGCTGCCTGGATTGGACGGTTGGACGGTGCTCGACCGTTTACGCCGATCCAAGCGCACCCCGGTGCTGATGCTCACCGCCCGCGATCACCCTCAGGATCGCGTTCGCGGTCTGGACTCCGGCGCGGACGACTATCTGGTCAAGCCATTCGATCTGCCGGAATTGCTGGCGCGGGTTCGCGCGCTGATTCGTCGTGCCTCGGGGCAGGCTGTATCCCGGTGGGAAATCCGTGATCTGGAGTTCGACACCCGGTCCCGCACGGTCCGAAAGTCGGGCATTCCGGTGGTCCTGACCGCCCGGGAGTATGCCATTGTCGAGTACCTGCTGCTGCACCGGGGGGAGGTCATCAGCCGCACGCAATTGTACGAACACCTGTGGGACGAGAATGACGATACGCTTTCGAATCTCGTTGATGTTCACATCTTCAGCATCCGAAAGAAACTCGGGGCCGAATTGATCACCACCCGCCGGGGCCAGGGGTATTGTATAGAGCCATGAGCCGGAACCTTCTTCCCCAATCCCTCCGATGGCGTCTCCAACTCTGGCTCGGATTTTTGCTGACCCTGGTCCTGATCGGGTTCGGTCTCACCGCATGGGAGCTGCACCGAAGTCATCGGATGGGGCAGATCGACGGGGAACTTGAAAGCCGGGTGGCCGAGGTGAGCGGTGATTATCGGCGCGGACCCCATTTCCCTTCCGGTCTGGCCCCTTCCTGGCTGGAGAATCGCCAGCCAACGCCACCCGTCGCTCACGGGACGACCAACGCGGAGGCTTGGTG
>CAIPFS010000100.1 GCA_903864375.1 uncultured Verrucomicrobiota bacterium | reverse complement strand
TATTGATAAACCGCCCCACGGGTCTGCTTTCTGGGAAACGGTTCCGGTCGAGTCGACCGAATCCCGTGAGCGGCGCTCGTACCACTTGGCATCCAGAGTGTAACCAATCGAGACCGACGTCGCCCCGTTGGATACCTTGTAGGAAATGCCCGGAATCACCTGCAACCCGAAGCTGTCCACCTTTTCAGGCTTGGACGGACGGGTGAAAATGTTGTCGTCGTAAAAACCCTTGAGGCCCAGTGAGAGTGTCAGCGGCTTAGTATCACTGTCGGCAGCCAAGGCCATCGTCCCTGTTACGGTGGCAAGACCAATGGTCCATCGGCCTGCTGCGCGATAAATTTTATTCATACAGTCGGTACTTCGATGCTTTACCTGTCTACGGTCACCTCTGCGTCAAACTCGATGACGACGGCGTTTGAGTTATTTACGGACATGGAGGTAAAATGTCAACAGTCAATCCGCCACCAAATGCTCTTGAAGTTCCTTTTCGGATCGCCCATTGAGAGCCACCAGAGCATCTGACGCGGATTGCACCGTCCACAGACGGTGATAAAGGCCATCTGCGGCCAGAAGAGAGGCATGATCGCCCCGTTCCACGATCTTTCCGCCACTCAACACGAGGATCAAGTCCGCCCGTCGAATGGTTCCCAATCGGTGGGCAATGACCAGGGAGGTCCGTTGTTCCATCAATCGCTCCAATGCCTCCTGAATGGACTTCTCCGTCGCCGTATCCACGCTGGCCGTCGCCTCATCCAGAATAAGGATCGGCGCGTCCTTCAACAACGCCCGTGCTATCGAGACCCGCTGCTTCTCTCCGACACTTAGACGGATTCCCCGCTCCCCTACCCGGGAATCATATCCTTCCGGCAGGCGCTGGATGAATTCGTGGCAATTGGCCGACCGTGCGGCTGCCTCCACCTCCTCCAACGTGGCATCCAATCGCCCGTAGAGTATGTTTTCCCGGAGGGTGCCGTTGAACAGGAATGGCTCCTGACTCACGACCGCGATTTTATTGCGCAATTCAGCCAGGGAGAAGTCACGAACGTCCCGTCCGTCGATGGTGATCCGACCGGCCATGGTTTCGTAAAACCGGGGCAACAGATTGACCAGGGTGGACTTTCCGGCCCCGGTGGGCCCGACCAGTGCCACCACCTGGCCGGGATCGGAAACAAAGGAGATGTCCTCGAGAATTTTCCGCTTGCCGTCGTAAGACGCCGCAACGTTTTCGTAGATAATTGTGGGAGCGGGTGCGCGACCGGTTCGGTTGCTGGTATCGCTCCGGCGACCGGTGTCGGGCTCGGTGGCGGTATCAAACACGTCAAACAGACGCTCACCTGAGGCCCGGGCACTTGAGAGCATTTGATTCAGGGTGTGCAGGCGTCCAATCGGGTCGTAGAGCAGCGCCAGATAGCCCATGAACTTGAGAAGCCCGCCCAGGGTCAGCTGACCCGCCAGGACCTGGTGTCCGCCCACGTAAAGAACTGCCACTGTTCCCATGGCCGCCGCAAACGACATCGCCGGGCTGTATCCGGCCCAGACCTTCATCACGATCAGGCTTCCCTGCCGGAGGGCATCGGCGCGGTCAGCAAACCGTTGATCCTCAAATGCTTCACGACCGAAGGATTTGACCTGCCGGACCCCTTGAAGATTGTCGAGCAACAATGAATTCATGGCCGCGCTGGCCTGGCGTTGAGCCCGGTAACGTCGGTGGGCGGTCCGGGTGTACCACCAGGCCCCGCCCGCCAGCAATGGGATCGGGAGCAAGGCCACCGTCGCCAGTCTGGCCTGACTCAAGAAAAGCACCACCAATCCTCCCACCAGGCTGAGCACCGCCACCGTACCCTGCTCGGTGCCGTCAATCAGCAGACGCTCGACCCCGTTGACATCCTCCAAAACCCGGGTTGCCAGATCCCCCGACGAACGCTGGTCGAACCACCCCACCGGCAATCGCTGGAGACGGCTGTAAAGGTCCCGGCGAAGATCAAAAATCACGTTTTGTTCCAACGCATTGTTGAGCCGAATCCGGAGGCTGTTCCCCAGATCCCGGACCAGAAATGCCGCCAGCAGCCCCAGTGCCGCCCAGGAGAGACGGTCGGGACGTCCGGCAACAATCACGCCATCAACCAGCCATTGCGTCAGAAGGGGGTAGGTGAACGAACCTGCCAGGGAGGTCAGGGCACATCCAATGGTTCCCGCTGCCAGCCAGGGATAGGGCCGCAGGTAGCGCACCACCCGCCGGACAATCTCCCACGTGGTTCTGGAGCGGACCTGAAGCGAAGGATCCGTCGACATGGAAATGGCATGAGCGCCCATTCGGGACATTCCGACTGATTAACGGACAACCGACGGCGAGACAACTTTTCCGTCCGGCTCTCCACGCCGCCCTCCCATTGACACCCCTGGCCAAACGACCCAAGTTCCAGCATCAAATCGCTGGTCAACCAAGCCGACAGCCCGATCCATCGCTGCTTTCTGGTCGGCGTCGAAATGCCCACCAATGCCGCGGGCGAGGTGCGTGATGCCCTCGATGAACTCGCAGAATTGGCGGTAACTGCGGGCGGATTGCCCGCCGGGGATGCCATTCAAAAATTGTCGGTTCCCCACCGCGCCACCTATATCGGATCCGGGAAGGCCCGGGAATTGGCCGCGCTTTGCGAAGCGGGCGAGGTCGATACCGTCATCTTTGACGAGGAACTTTCAGCGGCTCAGGCGCGCAATCTGGAAAAGGTCTTTTCCTGCCGGGTCATGGACCGAACCGCCCTCATCCTGGAGATCTTCGCCGGACGGGCTCGAACCCGCGAAGGCAAGCTCCAGGTGGAGCTCGCCCAACTCGAATACCTTCTACCCCGGTTGACCCGCTATTGGACCCACTTATCCCGTCAGCGGGGCGGTGTGGGGGCAATCGGCGGCGAGGGTGAAACCCAGTTGGAAGCCGACCGCCGCAAGACGCAGGAGCGAATCGAACGGCTCCGGGAGGAACTGGTTCAGGTCCGCCAACACCGGTCCACCCAGCGGGCCGGACGTCAGCGGCACCAGTGGCCGCTGGCTTCCCTGGTGGGCTACACCAACGCCGGAAAATCCACCCTGCTGAATTCCCTGACCGGGGCCGAGGTCCTGGCCGAGGACAAACTCTTTGCCACCCTGGACCCCACCACCCGGCGACTCCGGCTTCCGACCAACCAGAGCGTGCTGATATCGGATACGGTGGGCTTTATTCGGAAGCTGCCCCACGGCCTGGTGGAAGCCTTCAAGGCCACCCTCGAAGAAGTGGTGGAAGCCGACCTGCTGATCCATGTGGTGGATGCGAGCCACCCTCGGGCGGAACAGCAAATCGAGGCCGTCCAGGCTGTCCTTTCGGAAATTGGCGCTTCCGAAAAGCCCACCTTGATGCTCCTGAACAAGGTCGACTGCGAGGCCGGTGCCCACGGTGCCCGTCAACTCCAACTCCAGCATCCCGGCTCCGTTGCCGTCTCGGCCAGGACCCGGCACGGTTTCCCTGCGTTGATGTCCGACCTTGGAGCCATGCTGCGCCCGATTCGGGATTTTGTCGCCCTCGAGATTCCCTACGCCCGCCCGGAGGTCATTGCCCGCCTCCACTCCGTGGGCCAGATCGTGGAGCGCGATTTCAACGGTGAAAAGGCCCGCTTCCGGGCCCGGCTTCCCGCCCACTGTCGACATGAATTTCATCAATTCCAGGTCGAAGATGAGGACCTGGTTCCGACTTCCCTCCCGGATTGAAGTCCGCAGTCGAGCCGACCGCGCTTTCAAGCGGCAGCTCGAGGTCTACCCATGATGATTTCGGACTGGGTTTCGCTGGCGGGTTTGCGAGTCCCACCTACGTTTTCCGCTCGTGAACACCGATACCTTTCACACGATTCCCGAAATACTCGCTGAACTCCGGGCGGGGCGGATGGTCATCATTGTCGATGATGAAGACCGCGAGAATGAGGGGGATTTGGTGATGGCGGCCGAGACCGTCACGCCGGCGTCGGTCAACTTCATGGCGAAGCACGGGCGCGGGCTCATCTGCGTGCCCACCACCGGGGAACGACTGGCGGAACTGGGTGTCGCCGAAATGGTCACGCGCAACCGGGAATCGTTCCGCACCGATTTCCAGGTGAGTGTGGACGCCGCCGAGGGGATTTCCACCGGGATCAGTGCCGCCGACCGGGCCATTACCATTCAAAAACTGGCCAACCCTGGGACGGTGGCGTCGGACCTGGTCCAGCCAGGGCATATTTTTCCGCTCCGGGCAAAACCCGGAGGTGTTTTGCAACGCAGCGGTCACACCGAGGCGGCGGTCGATCTCTGCACCCTCGCCGGCCTCCGCCCCGTCTCCGTCATCTGCGAGATCATGAATGACGACGGCACGATGGCCCGTCTGCCGGAATTACGGGAATTTGCCCGCCTTCACGGACTCAAGATCGGTTCCATCGAGGATCTGATTCACCATCGGCGGGCCTCGGAAAAGCTGATTGAGCATGTGGAGGCGATTCGCATGCCGACCGATTTTGGTGATTTTACGCTGCATCTCTACTTCTCGCGCATTGAGGGAACCCATCACCTCGCCCTGGTCAAAGGAGACGTTCACGGGGCCGAAAATGTCCTGGTTCGCGTCCATAGTGAGTGCCTGA
This sequence comes from uncultured Verrucomicrobiota bacterium, assembly GCA_903864375.1. Lineage (GTDB taxonomy): Bacteria > Verrucomicrobiota > Verrucomicrobiia > Limisphaerales > UBA9464 > CAILNN01. The sequence continues at coordinate 3,110 of CAIPFS010000100.1, read as the reverse complement.
CGGGTGATGTCTTCGGCTCCCGGCGTTGCGACTGCGGCCCTCAATTGCATGCCGCCATGGAACGGGTGCAGAAGGAGGGGCGCGGAGTGATCCTCTACATGCGTCAGGAAGGGCGCGGGATCGGTCTGGCCAACAAAATCAAGGCCTACAAACTCCAGGAGGAAGGATTGGATACCGTCGATGCCAACCTCAAACTGGGATTCCCCATGGATTTGCGCGACTACGGTGTGGGCGCCCAGATCCTGGTCGATTTGGGTCTCAAGACCATTCGCCTCCTGACCAACAATCCCAAAAAGGTTGTGGGATTGCAGGGATACGGCCTGGAAATCGTGGAACAATTGCCCATCCGCGTGGCCGCGAATCCCGACAATGAAAAGTATCTGGCGACCAAGAAGATTCGCCTGGGACATTCCATCTAATCTGCCGATGGGATGAACATGGCCCTGTTGACACGAAGAAACCGGAAAAATTTTCCTTCCTTTGCATGGTTCGCTGCCTCGGCGGCGATACTTCTGGGATGCCTGTTGGCATTCGCTGAACCGCTCGTTCCTCCTGTTCCAGCTCCGACCAACCGGACGGCTTCCGATATTTCCCCGGCACTGTCCACCGTCCAACGCCTTACTGAGGAAGCCCGTCGGCTTCGGTTTTCGGGCGCGCCCGGATGGCGATTTGCCGCCCTGAAGGTCATCGGGCAGGCGGTGGATTTGCATGGCGGCGTTCCCTTGGAGGACCTTCGACAGGAAGCCATCCATGCGCTGGCCACCGCCGACCTGGATGCGGAGCCCTGGTTCGCGAAAGGCCCGCTGCGCCTGTTGAGGGTCAACCTTTCCCAGGACACCTACCTCGCAGAAACCAAGGACGGCCAGATCGTCGAACGGGGACTGCAGGACCATCGGGTCGTCTGGCAGTCCTCCTTCGAATCTCCCGCTTCCGTCCAATGGCTGGGCCAGAATCCAGATCAGCACCGGGACTTGTGGCTCCGGAATGAAAATCGATTGGAGACGTGGGACCCTTCCCTGAGGGCTGTTCGTTCGTGGTCCTCAGCGGTGTCCAAGATCCGATCCGCTTCGTTCAATTGGACCGGCGATCAGGTGGCCCTGGTCCAGACCGACACCCTTTCCGGGACGGCCCAACTCTGGTTCGCTCCTCTCCGGGCGATGGATCAGCAACGCCGGGCCAGGATCCAGGCGCCCGCGATAGCCGCCGCATGGGCACCGGACAACGTCCGACTGGCCGTCCTTTCCGACTCTCCACCTCAACTGCTGGTCTATGAATCCGGGACGGAGTTGGTGTCCTCCACCATTCCCCTGCCATCCCGGCCCCATTCGGTGGCGTGGTTGCCCAATGCCCGGGATGTCATTATAGGCACTGACGGTGGATTATTTTTCATCGACACCAGCGCGACGGTATTACACCCCTTTCCAGGAGCCACCAACCTGGTGTCCGTGGTCATTGACGAAAGTGGCACATTGGCCCTTTCGTCGGGAATTGATGGTCCTGTTCAGCTTTGGGACGTGGCTGCCCGCCAATTGTTGGCGGCATTCCCAAGTGGCGGGAATCAATGGGAGTGGAGTGCCGACGGGCGTCGGGCATTCCTCATCAACAACACCACCGGCACCGCCCTTTTGTTGTCCGTCGCAAGCGCCCGCGATGTGGTCCAGTTCGTCCCGGAGGATCGAATTCGCACCTTTCCGGGTAAACCCGAGGGGCTGCGCCTGAGTGAGCATGCCGTCGAACTGAACACCGGGAGCAACGCCCTGGTTCAATTGCCCGTGCCGGCACCTCCCACTTCAGCCCTGCGATCCGTCAATGGGCGTTGGGTTCGAATTCAGCTCACCGATGGCCGGACCCAGGATTGGAATCTGGAGCGGCTTCGGGATCGGTTGGCCACCCTCGGCATCCCGTGGTGATTGGAAAAAGCAGGATTGCCGGTTTTGGGTGAACGCGTAGCGTCGCCGGGTGCTTCCCTCCTCTCTTGGGCATCGCCCGTTCACCGCGCGGTTTCGGGAATTCATCTGGCTCCCGGTCGTCCTCCTCTGCACTGCTGTCTCGGCGGACGGACCTGCGGACAATCAATGGGATCAGGTTCGCCGGATTCCGCCGGCCGGGGTTCCCATCCCCGATTCAGATCGACAGGAACTTCGCTCCGGGGTCGACCAACTGGGAGCGGAACTGGGATTGCTACGAAAGGCTCTGGAAAAGAATCCCGCTGCAGCGCGCTTGCTTCCCGATGTGGAGATCTACCACAAATCGGTGGATTGGGCGTTGCGCTACGACGAGTTCTTTCGGACCAACGAGGTCGCCGCAGCCCGGGACCAGCTTCGTGAAGGCCACGCCCGGGTGGCGGCGCTGATGGGCGGCCAATCCCCGTGGACGACCAACACCGGTCTGATTGTCCGTGGCTACCGATCCAAAGTGGATGATTCCGTCCAACCGTTTGGATTGGTCATTCCCAAGAGCTACTCCGCCACCACCAGCCATCGCTACCGGCTCGACTGCTGGTTTCACGGTCGCGGCGAACAACTAAGCGAGCTGAACTTCATCAATGATCGGTCGCGCAACCCGGGCGAATTTACTCCACCCGACACCATCGTTTTGCATCTCTACGGACGGTATTGCAATGGCAGCCGGTTCGCCGGGGAGACCGATTTTTGGGAAGCCCTGGCCGCCACCGAGCGGGAGTACCCCATCGATACCGACCGAATCGTTGTCCGTGGGTTTTCCCTGGGAGGAGCCGCCTGCTGGCACATCACCACCCACCACGCCGCACACTGGGCCGCTGCCGCGCCCGGTGCCGGGTTCAGCGAAACCGCTGATTTTTTGAAGGTCTTCCAGCACGAGGAACTGCATCCGTCGGATTGGGAACAAAAACTCTGGCGCATGTACGATTCGACCAGTCATGCCTTGAACACCACGATGGTCCCGCTGGTGGCGTATAGCGGAGAAATCGACAGCCAGCGCCAGGCCGCCCAGGCCATGGAAAAAGCCATGGAATCGGAAGGACTGGAGCTGACACACCTCATCGGGCCCAAGACCGGCCATTCCTATGAGCCGGTCACCAAGCAGGAGCTGAATCGGCGCATCGACCTCCTTGCCGCCCGTGGACGGGT
>CAIPFS010000099.1 GCA_903864375.1 uncultured Verrucomicrobiota bacterium | reverse complement strand
GGTGCTCCAGTGATTGGCGAGTGGCTTGTTGCCCTTGAAGCGATAAATTTCAGTGGCCGAAAAGGTGTCGCCGTTTTTGGAAACCCGGCAGGCACCGGCCCCGACATCGTAACCGGCGGAGCAATAGACAATATCCCCGGCCACCACCGGCGATGCTGCCGTGGAAACGCGATAGGGAAAGGCGTACCGCCAGAGTTCAGTTCCCGTCTTGGGGTCGACGGAGAGCAACCCGGACTGAAGGAAAAACACCACTTGATGGCGACCCAAAATCTCGGTCGGGGTGGGGGTGGCGTGGGTCATCTTCTCGTCGAACGCCGACCAGGCCAGTTCGCCGTCCGTTTTCTTGAACGCCAGGAGGGATTTGCCGGGACCGCCGCCGGCCACCAGAACCAGATCTCCATCGACCACCGGGGCCGCGGCGTTCTGCCATTGGATGTTGCGACCGCCGTACTCCTTGATGAGGTCATGCTGCCACTTCAACGCGCCCGTCTTGCCATCGAAGCTGCTCACGACCAGTTTGCCCGAGGTGACGTAAATATGGCCACCATCGATGGTGGGGGAAGACCGGGGTCCATCGCCACCACTGTTGGTGGGCGTGCCCGAATCGCCACCGCCATCATATTTGACGGGGCCGAGTGTCTTGAACCAGAGCTCCCGGCCCGTGTCCGCATCCCGGGCGACCACGACCTCCTGAGGGGCGCCATCGATGTTTCGGAGTTCCAGGTTGGCGGCCAGCTTTCCAGAGACCACCAGGCAGCTGAAACCGGCCTCACTGGGTACTTTCCAAAGCACCTTGGGACCGCCCGCAGGCCAGGATTTGCCGATCTTCTCGGGAGACGAACCGTCCCCTTTGGGGCCTCGGACGAAGCTCCAGTCGGCGGCGGCACAGGTCAGGCCGAGACTGAGGCATCCCAAGACGGAAGTGCGAATCAAGGAGTTCATGGAAGAGTCGTAGGATTCAGAGCCATTGGTGAAGGGTCAACAGGGAATTCTACTGCTTACGGGGTCTTGACGGGCGGAGCCGCGGGAGGAGCCACCGGCGCGTTGGTCGTGACCTCAACCTTGGCACTCCCGTCCGTGCCGACGGTGGCACTCAGGACCAGACCCGGTGCGGCATTGGACCCAACCGTCTTGGGGCGAACCCCTTCGTTGAGAACCTCCGCCCCCTTTTTGTCGAATCCATAGAGGCCCTTCCGAATAAATTCCAGACGCCGGCTGATGCTGAGCTCGTCCTTGAGCTTTTGGACCTGCTTTTTCAGGATGGCCAGATCGTTGAACTTCCTCTCGAGTTCGGCTTTTTCTGTCAGGAGTCGCTTGAGCTCTTTCTCGAGGAGGGCCCGGTCACCTTCGCTGGCGGCCAGTTTGGATTCCGTGTCCTTGATTTGGTTGTTGAGGCCGGAGATTTCGACATTCAAGCCTTCCATCTTTTTGGAGAGCTCATCTTTTTCTCCGGAAAGTTCGCTGATCCGGGAGTTCCGCTTGGCGATCTCCGCCTCGGCGGCGGCCGCGGCATCCTTGGCCAATTGTTCGGTCTTTGCCAATTGGACGGTGGCAGAGGTCCACTTGTTGGAGTACGAGCTGAGTTCGTCCGACTTGCGGGCCAGGGTCGTCTCCAGGTGGGTGTTGACCGACTTCAACTCGTTGACCTTGCCCTCGGTGCGGACCACCTCGTTGGAGCGGTTGAGAAGCTCTTCGGTCAACTTCTGACGTTCCTGCTTGGCTTCATCCACTGTCTTCCACAAAAAGCCCGCCAGACTGAGGGTCGCGACCGTCAGTAGCAGGAGACTCAAGGTTTTGGCGTTCATGCGTTTTGGAGGACCTTGAAAGGCTTGGGTTCGCTTGGCAAGGTCGAGGCGTGGTTGGAGTCAATATCCATGAGTCGTTCCAATGGTCAGGAACTGG
>CAIPFS010000098.1 GCA_903864375.1 uncultured Verrucomicrobiota bacterium | reverse complement strand
GCTCGTCCGATCCATTTTCTCAGTTCACCCCCGATTTTGGAGGTATTTGCAGCCAATGAAGACCCATCTTAAAAATGTCAACCGCGCAGGAGAGGACACGCCTTCGGCCCTCCGAGGTCCTCGGCTGGCCTTCACTCTGTTGGAATTGCTGGTGGTGATCGCCATTCTGGCTCTCCTCGCGGGACTGTTGCTGCCCGCTTTAGGTCGATCCAAGGCCAAAGCCTACGACGCTGTTTGCGTGAATAACCTTCGGCAATTGGGGATGGCCAGTCGTCTTTACGCCGATGAAAATCATGAGCATTTGCCGAGTGCCGAAATCCTTCCAACCCAACCCGTCGATCCTCGTCATCCCTTACCCCGGATTTGCGATGTCCTGGCGGGCTACCTTGGCAAAACCAGCGGCACGAACACCCACAGCGCCGCGGTTTTCAGGTGCCCGGCGGATACCAAGGGACGGTTCGCGGCCGAAGGCTCGAGCTATGAATGGAATACCGACTTGAACGGGAGTCGGATGGATGAAACGCGGACAGACAATGCCTTCCTTTTGTTGGAAAAAGGGAACCCAGCTGGCGGAATAACCAACTTCAACGTGACGTTTCCTCCGGCGACAATTCCACTCCTACTCGATTACGACGGGTTCCACCCTCGCCCGCCCAAACCCGGGAAAAATGTTGTGTTCATGGACGGGCACGTCGCCCCCCTCGAAATCTCATCCGCCAATTGATTCCGGCGGTTGCTTCGCAAGGACTATACCGGGGTTCTGAACGCAGGCGTTCGCCCCAAAGAGATCCGAATTCGCCCGCGCCGCGTCCACCACCCCCTCACAAGCCGCCGAACTTCCTACCGTAGTCGTTGGTGGGGTCGCGATAGATCGTGTGGATGTGATTCACAGGATTTCCACCCAGCTTTTGAGGGGCATATTCAATCACGACGGTCGGTCCCTGGATCCGGAAATAGACCGGACTGCCGTTGGTCAGCGGACCCGACCAGGCAAACCAGGTGTTGTCGATGTTGGCCTTGATTTCAGCCATCCGGTCGGCTGCATTCCATTCGTTATCAATCCCCACCCATTCCCGGACCAACTCGAGCAACATCCCTTTCTGCTCGTCGGTCAGCCGGGAGCCGGGGATGCCTTCCGGTGCGATGGTCTTGCCATCCTGGCCCGGTCCCAGGACCAGGTCTGCAACTTTATATTTCAGGACCGCACTGCCCCGTTGTTCGTCATTGAGGGCGTTGACCAGCTTGAAAGCGAGGTCGTTTTCACGACCCAGGGGACGGACCGTCTTCCCATTTCGCTGATAGGTTGCCGGCTGGGTGGCGGTCAGACTGGGTGTCAGAACGCCGCGGGAACCGGCAATGGTGGCGTTGATGGCCAGGTGATGCCCACCAAACTGCCACATCCAGGGATCGGTTTCGGAGGGTGTTCCGACAAACGACAGGTAAAATTCATCCTTCCCGAAGATCAATCCTCCCGGCCCACCCTCCCCTTTGAGCACTTCATCACTTTCGACAATCTCCAGAACCTTTTGATAACCCATGGGGCTCAGGCTGGCAGCCAGGACGGCCAGGGCGGCTTCCTTCTGGGCTGCCGTCAGTTCGCCCCACTTGACTCCGGCACGTTGATAGATGCCGGTCGGTAGATTGGACCAGTTTGCGCGCTGGCGCGCATCGGAGTAGGCAAAAAGCGCCCTGGCCCGTTTGGCCTCGTCAAGGGAAGCGAGAAAGGCTTTGGCGGCCGAAACGGTTCGGACGGTGGCTGGATTTGATCCTGCACCCTGAAGCAGGGAGGGGCAAAGCAGAGTCCATCCAAGGGCCCCTGCGGATACGATGGCGGAAAGACTTCGAAATGGATTCATGAACCGTGAAAGTTGTTGGGTGAAAAATGACGATGAAGTCTGCTCGGAGTCCATTCTATAAACCGACGGCGAAGCCATCCGGTTACGGATTCAAGATCGCACGAACCGCTGCGACTTGGGAGTTGGTCCGGCATCGACTAGGCTCCGCGCGTGTCTGAAACCGAACCATCGACCCCTTCGAATTCCGGTCCCGGGAAGCGCGTCGACAAACGGGAATCGTTTCGTCAGGCGGCCCGCATTTTCCGGTACCTTCTACCGTATCGCTGGCGCTTTTTGGCGTCGGTGGGGTCCTTGTTTATTTCCGCATCCCTGGGATTGGCCTTTCCCTACCTCACCGGCCAACTGCTCGACGCCTCCCGAACCCACCCCGGTAACGGAAGCGGTCCGTCAGCAATCGACCATCTGGCACTGACCCTGCTGGCCACTCTGGCGGTGCAGGCAGCCTTCTCCTTCATTTCCTCCTACGGGTTCAACCGGTGCGGGGAATCGGCCCTGGTGGACCTGCGAAGAGAAACCTTTGCCCATCTACTGGGGCAACCGATGACCTTTTTTGCCCAGCGTCGGGTGGGAGAGCTTTCGAGCCGTCTGGGAACCGATCTCGCCGTCATTCAGGACACGCTGACCTCCACGATTCCGCAGTTTCTCCGGCAATCCGCGCTCATGGTGGGTGGCATCACCTTGATCGCGGTTACATCCCTCCGCTTGAGCGCCGTGATGATCTCCACCTTTCCGGTGCTGCTCCTTGCGGCCATTTTCATGGGGCGGCGCATCCGGGGACTCTCCCGGTCAGGACAGGACCGGCTCGCCGAAGGAGCCACGGTGGTGGAGGAATCCCTTCACGGAATTGCCGGGGTGAAGGCCTTTGGAAATGAGCACTTTGAACTGGACCGTTACACCCGAAGTCTCAACGCCTTTTTGCAAATCATCCTTCGCACCGCCCGGATGCGCGCCTCGTTGATTTCATTCATCATCTTCGGTGTGTTTGGCTCCATCGTCCTCGTTTTTTGGTACGGAGCCCGGCTGATGCTGGCCGGGGAATTGTCTTTCGGGGAGCTGACCCGATTCCTGCTGTACACGACCTTTGTGGGGGGATCGGTGGCCTCTTTTGCCGAGGTCTTCAGCCAGGTTCAAAAGACCCTTGGCGCCACCGAGAGGGTCCGGGAGCTGATGAATGAACCGGAAGAAATCGTGGTTCTAAAAAGGGTTGCCCGTCTGGTACGTCCGGCGACCCGACTGACGGGGGCGGTTCAATTCGACCACGTTGACTTCTGCTATCCGTCGCGTCCCGACACCCTGGTCTTGAAAGACCTCGTTTTGGAGGCGGCACCCGGGGAAAAAATCGCTCTTGTCGGCCCCAGTGGCGCCGGCAAATCGACCATCGTCTCGTTGTTGCTCCGTTTTTATGACCCAGTTCGGGGTTCACTCCGGTTTGATGGGCGTCCGGCCACGGAGATTCCCGTGGAAGAGCTTCGGCAGCACCTCGCCATCGTTCCCCAGGAAGTCCTCCTGTTCGGAGGAACCATTGAGGAAAACATCCGTTACGGACGTCCCGATGCCACTCCGGAGGAGGTGCGATTGGCAGCGAAGCGGGCGGTATGCCATGAATTTGTCGAACGGTTTCCGGAAGGCTATTCCACCCTGGTGGGGGAGCGCGGCGTCAAACTATCCGGGGGACAGCGCCAACGGATCGCGATCGCACGGGCACTGCTCAAGAATCCCGCCATCCTGATCCTGGATGAGGCGACCAGTTCCCTCGATTCCGAGAACGAGCACCTGATTCAGCAGGCGCTGGAAGTACTCCTGGAAGGGCGGACCGCCTTCATCATTGCCCACCGGCTTTCCACCATCCGCCATGCGAATCGGATCTATTTTATTGAGTCGGGAAGCGTCCTGGAATCAGGCACCCACTCCGAACTCATCCGGAAGGAGAACGGGGCCTACCGTCGACTGGCCGAAATGCAGGCCGGCCAGGGGCTGGTGAAGTAACAGGTCGGGGAAAGCAAGGTCTTCAATGACGGTTCAACGCAGATCGGCCCGGCCCCAGTCTTCAGGTCGACCCTGAACTCCGGAACGGGGTGCCCATGCAATCCTGGATTTGCCCACATTGTCGCCCACCCTGGCCCCCGGTTGATCCGCATCGTAGACAAGAACATTCAAGCCAATCCGGGGCTGTCCTTCGGGGGCAATGCCCGCTTCAGACTTTGGAATGATCGCACGGATTCCGTACCCCTCCGGGGTCCGCCAGGAGAACAGACGGGTTCCCGGTGAGGTCTCCGCCACCGGGCCCGGACGCGCATCGGCATCCCGCGCCGCCCCCACGTGACCCGCGGTATCGAAGGGAACAATACCCAGTTTGAAACAGCGAAGGGTATGAGGGGAGGCAACTGCGGGATCGATGCAGAGTTCCACCGAATCGGTTCGCCAATGTGCCCGAATATCCTGGGGTGCCAGGTTCGAAACCACCTGATCGTCATGGACCCGGACTTCAAAATAGAGGTTTTCCAGGTCGTGGGCGACTCGAAAGGAGGCACTGCTGTCTGAGGAATCCCGGACGGTTCCCTCCCAAACGTGGGTGGATGGGATTTCATGGGAGGCAACCGCCAGCCACGCGGCATCGTCCTCCGGTGCATCAGCCAAAAGAGGGGCCGGCACCGCCGGAATTCTCAGATGGGGAACTGGATGAAGGCGTGCCGCGGCGTGCAACTCGCGTCCATCGACCCGGGCGGTGAGCGACACATCTCCATCCTGCAATCCCTCCCGGGGAGGGGTAATCCAAATGCGGTGGATGTTGGTCCGCGCCGGGGAAAAACGCATATGAAAATCGGATGCGACCTGCCATCCGGGGGGAACTGTGAGGTGAACGTCGGCGTTCCCAGCGTTGGCAGAAGGGTTGGCCACCCAAAGTCCCACATCGGAGGCTTCACCGGCGACCACCGGCAGATCGGCCGAAAACGACTCGGCGGCATGCTGAATCCGTTGCTCGCGGCACACTTGAAAATAGGTCTCGACGGCAGGCCTGGATCGGAATCGGAGCTGGAGGTCGGCCGACGCCGGGTCATCGCCATCAGCCAGCAGCCGGTCGGGAACGGGTTCGGCGAGTGGCAGTCCCCGGAAAAAATTCGTTTCCCCAGCCTCAAACGGGACCGCGCTCTTAACCAGAATCCACGATTGTGGCGCCCGCATCCATGGAGCCGGGCTTATCCGCCCAAATCCTTGGGATCGATGCGCAGATAAAGCTGAGGCCACAACGTCGATTAGAACCCGTCCATCCGGCAATGTCGCAGCGGGCGTGACGATGGTACCGGTGCCGCGTGCCCCAGACCAGTACAGCTTCCTCGGACGCCAGGGGGACAAGCCTTCATGGGTGACTTGATCGGGAAATCGGTTGGGGTCGGCCGCTGCATCGAAGGCTTCAAGCGCCATCACCCCAGCCGCCTGATGGTTGCCGTGCTGTCCCGGACGTGGTGCCGGGTCCTGGGTCACGATGACCTCGGGCCGGAGCGCCCTCACCAACCGGACCAACCGTTGAAGGCGATCGAGGTGGTCCCACCTCTCGAGAGAGATCCGGAGGTCTTCCGTATAAGCAAAATCTTCCGCGTCAAGAAACCAGGCGGAGCGGACTCCCAATCGGGAAAGAGCCGACCGCAACTCGGCTTCACGGAGAATGCCGAGGGCGGTTCCAGACTGGGTGCCGACGGCATTGCCTCCCCCCTCCCCGCGGGTGCAATAGACGATCGCAATCGATTTCCCCTGCTGAAGGGCATAGGTGGCAAGAGTGGTCGCCGCCCCGGTTTCGTCATCAGGGTGGGCAAAGATCCCGAGGATATCCGCCTTGAGGAAGGCCGCCCCCTCGGGAAGCTCCACCGGGGGGTTGGTCTGGGCGGCCAGACGCAAAAGACCGACCATGGCGGACAGCCAGGCCGACCACCGTCGGAAGGGTTTCATCAGGCGAGAATTTCGGTGACCACCCGGCCTTCACCCGTGGGTCCGATGAGGCGTTGGTCGAGTCCCTGATAACGGTACGAGAACGCATGAGCATCAACACCCATCAGATGGAGGATCGTGGTCTGGAGGTCCCGGACAGTCACTTTGTCACGGACAATGGAATAACCAAAATCGTCGGTTTCACCGAAAACGCGCCCGCCTCCGATGCCGCCACCCGCCATCCAAATGGAGAAGCAGGCGGGGTGATGGTCGCGACCGAGGAATGTGGAGCCTCCCCGGGCTTCATTCATCGGCGTCCTGCCAAATTCACCGCCCCAGACGACGAGGGTTTCGTCGAGGAGACCACGCTGCTTCAGATCATTGATCAGGGCCGCACAGGCCCGGTCGACGTCGCGGCACTTGCGAGGGAAAGCCTCCATGAGATCATCCCCCGAACCGGTGCCGTGAATATCCCATCCCCAGTCGTAGAGCTGGACGTACCGGACCCCTTGCTCCACCAGGCGGCGCGCCAGAAGGCAATTGTTCGCAAAGCTTCCCTCGCCTGGTTTGGCTCCGTACATGGCCCGGGTGGCCTCGGACTCGCGCCGGATATCAAAAACATCCGGAACGCTCGCCTGCATCCGGTAGGCCAGCTCATATTGCTCGATGCGAGTCAATGTTTCCGGGTCTCCATACTGCCGGGCCTCTGCTTCATTTAATTCACGGAGGGCATCCAGCGTCCGGCGACGATTGTGACGTCCCATACCATTCGGATCCGAGGCGTAGAGGATGGGTTCGCCGGTGGAGCGGCACTGGGTGCCCTGATAAACACCGGGGAGATACCCCGAACTCCAGAGGCTTTTTCCGCCAGTCGGATCAGTGCCTCCGCTGAGAAGCACCACAAAGCCGGGCAGATTCTGGTTCAATGAACCGAGTCCATAGGTGATCCAGGAACCAAGACTGGCGTTCCCCGGCCGCATGTTGCCGGTAAAAACGAAGAGCTCGGCGGGGGCATGATTGAATTGGTCGGTATTCATCGACCGGATGACGGTCATGTCGTCGGCAATGCTGGCCATTCCCGGAATGGCTTCAGAAAACCAGGCTCCTGCCTGACCCTGTTGACTGAAACGGTAGGGGGACCCCAGGAGTTTGGGGACGCCTTTGATGAAGGCGAACTTCTTGCCCCGAATCAGCTCTTCGGGACACGGCTCCATGTGGCGGCGCTTCAGTTCCGGTTTCCAATCCAACAGGTCAAGCGAAGGGGGCGCACCGGACATGTGAAGGTAGATGACCGATTTGGCCTTCCCCGGGAGGGGGGAGGGCCGGGGGGCAAGCGGATTATCGCCACCCGCCAGCACCCTGCCGGCACCCAGTTCGGTGAGCGCCATGGCCCCCAAACTCAGGGCACCCGATCGCTGGAAAAACTGACGACGGGTCAATGCTCGCGCACCAGCAAGATGAGCCTCTTCATTCAACCGGGACCACATGAGGTAACGCTACGCCGCCTACTGGCAATAACAACCCCCTGGAGAGAGAATTGCGCTCGATTTGAGGGCTGACAATCAGGCCTGAAACCCGTCCGCTAGGGGTTCGTTGCCGGCGGCGTGGCGCACCAGATTCTCTTCAGGGTGCCGCGAATCGCTTCAGAAGGCTGGAAGCCTCCTCCCCTCGGGACGAACCACCGGACGACGGCGCTGCGATCATTCAGAGCCCAAGCCATTGACCTTGGCGAGGCGCGCCAGATGTCGTCCGCCCTCGAATGGCGTGGCGAGCCAGACCTGAAGGATGTCGATCGCCAACGCGGACGAAATCATCCGGGCACCAAGGGACAGCACGTTGCCATCGTTGTGCGCCCGATTCAGTCGGGCCAGTTCCGTGCTTAAACAAAGGCCGCATCGAATCCCTCGAATCTTGTTGGCAGCCATGGCCTCGCCATTACCGGATCCTCCCAGAACAATTCCTCTTTCGGCGGTTCCCCGGGCAACGGCCCGGGCGGCAGGAAGTACAAAATCCGGGTAGTCGCACGGAGTCGCATCATGCGTGCCAAAATCGATCACCTCATGCCCCTGTTTTGTCAGCCACTCCTTGATCTCCTCCTTCAGTGACCAACCGGCGTGATCAGAACCCATCGCGATTTTCATGAACTGGGCAGGCGTCCGGAAGGACTGCAAGAGGGAGAGCGCATGGCAAAAATTGGACGGACTGGGCAGGTCTTGGGCGGCTATTCTTTAACAGAGACCCGCAGCATCCAGGCGATCTTCTCGTGAGCCTGCATGAGACCAACAAGGAAGTCCTGGGTCCCGGCGTCTCCCAGATTTCCAACCCGGTTCGCGTCATCGCGGATTTGACGGATGACCGCCTCGTGGTCGGACGAGAGTTCCAGGACAAATTCCTGGGCCGAATACTCCCGACCAGGATGCTCCTTCAGCCGGGTGATCTTGACGAATTCGGCCAATGTGGCGGGAGCAAGGGCACCCAACTGTCGGATTCTTTCGGCCACATCGTCGATGTGCTCATCCAACGTTGAATACTGTTCCTCAAAGAATTTGTGGAGGTGACTGAAATGAGGTCCGGTCACATTCCAGTGTGCGTTGCGGGTTTTAGTGTACAGTACGTACTCATCGGCGAGCAGTGGTATGAGAAGTTTCACCACGGCCGTCCGGTCCTTTTCCGAAATGCCAACAGTGGGTTTCATGACGTTGATAGGAACTCAATATCGGTGCTGGCGGAGGCAAATCAAGGTAGCTTCGAGCCCGCTGAAACGGATTGAGGAAGCATGAGGG
>CAIPFS010000097.1 GCA_903864375.1 uncultured Verrucomicrobiota bacterium | reverse complement strand
GGTTTTCAACTCCTGCACCAAAAGTAATGCTGTCACCGACGCAGGCGATACGAATCACCGGATCGCCAGTCTTCCGCCGGTTTTGGATCTCGGCGATATCAATGTACGGCGGCTTTTTTGCCGAGCATCCCCAAAGCATCATCAATAATGGCAACCAGGCTGAAAAACGGATTTTCATGGGCGAACAAGAACAGTATCGGGCGCCAGTCTCGCCGACGGAAACAACGGAGCAAGGTTAGTTTCCGGACCCCTCCCCTTCCTCCCCCTCAACTCCGGGGTTGAATGAGGGTCTTGACCGCCCGGTTTCCACCCGCCATTTCACGGAACAATTCCGGAAGGCGGGAAAGAGGGGCCTCTCCATCCACAAAGTCGTCGCCCCGGATAATCCCGGATTCAATCAGGGCCAGTGCCCGCCGGATGGTGGTGGGTGAGTGATGAAAGCTCGCCAGCAGGGTTAGCGCAGAATAGTGGATGAGCGTGGTATCGAGGGAAACCGTGCTCCCGGAGGGACAGCCGCCAAAAAAATTCACACGTCCACCCCGACGTACGAGTCGGGGTGCCGCCTCCCAGGCCGAAGGTTTACCCACGGCTTCGAAAACAACGTCAAAGCACTCATCGGGAGCTGATTCCCGGACGACCGCCTCGATGTCTTCCCGTCCCGCCATGTCAAAGGTCAGTTGTGCTCCCAGCCGCCGTCCCAAATCCAGACGGCCCTCACCCCGTCCCGCCAGGCCTACGGAACACCCCGCGTTTTTCGCCAGCGCGACGGCCATCAGGCCAATGGGCCCCGACCCGATGACCAGGACCGATTCTCCAGCGACCAGCCTCAGGTCATCGATTCCCTGCACCACACAGGCGAGCGGTTCCGTGAGGGCTGCGGAACGAAAAGCGGTCCCATCCTGAAGGCGGCATAGATTTTTCCGGACCAGGCGCGGGGGAATGACGATCGATTCGGCGTAGGCTCCGTTCAGAAAGAGAAGGTCCGAGCACAACGGCTCCTGTCCCAGCCGACACCACCGGCACACACCGCACGGAGCCGAATTAGCAGCAACAACCCGGTCTCCCACGGACCAATCGGTGGTTTCCGGGTGAACTTCCGAGATCACTCCGGCAAGTTCATGACCGAAGACACACGGGGGAGTCAGCATCCGGGCATGGTACCCCCGACGATAGACCTTCAGGTCCGTGCCGCACGTCAAGGCGGCCTCGATCCGGACCCGCACCTCTCCCGGTGCAAGTCGCGCCTCGGGAATATCCTCAACGACAACCTGTTCCCGACCGTATAAAATCGCCGCCTTCAATGGTCAGAGACCTTCGGTAACTCTGACTCCGCCTGCAAGGGCAAGTTGATGGACGGATTAGAGGTCATGAACTCAGCCCAGTCCGCTTCTGTATCGATATCTGAAAGCTCTCGAAGCAGCGAAACGGACAAACCCGCCCCGTCGGCTCGTTCGAGGGTCCGTTGGAAAACGGCATCGGTGCTCCAGGGTATCCCGCTCAGCAGTTCCGGATGAAACCCGCGCATTCCCAGCAGCCAGTAACCCCCGTCGCGCGCCGGTCCCAAGACCACTTCTGATTCCAGCAGGGCCTGCCCGGCGGCTCGCAGGTCCATCGTGGTCATCTCCGGGCAATCACAACCAATCGCCAGCACTCTCGAAAATCCGCCGGCAAACGCTTCCTGAAACGCCTGTGCCAGGCGCTCCCCAAGGTCCCCTCCACCCTGGGCGGAACAACTCCATCCGGGTCGCAACCACCCCTGCACCGCTCGTTCACCCTCCGCGGGCGTGTACCAGATGTGAACCGGGAACGCCGGGAAACAGGTCTCCAGGGTCCGCCGGAGCAGGTAATCAGCGATGCGATGAGCCGCCTCCGCACCCATGGTGGCTGCCAGCCTCGACTTGCCGTGGCCCGGCGCAGGTACCCGGGCAAACAACAGGATGAGGGACGACATGGCTTCCGTAGGATGAACTGCGACCCCAGAGCCGTCCACTGCGCCATTGGGCAGACCTTCTTCCAAATAACAGCGTTTCTCCACCGCCGGACGAACGGGCGAGGTCGGCCGCTGGCGACGGTGATTGAAATCGTGACAGGTTGGGAAACCAGTGCTCCATTGCATCGCCGCCGGAATGCCCGGCTGGTTCCTCCTCTCGATAAACCCCCGGATTTTGGAAGGTTCCACTGCCCAAGTTGGATTCAATCTGTGACCGGACGGTTTCCTTTCTGCCGCCCTGTGCTTACTTCCGGACAACGACATGTTGCGCCTTTCCGATCTCCTTCAACTGGCAGCCGAGCACCGGGCAGACCTGGACCTGCCTGTAGCCACCTTCCGCATTGGGACCCGGGAATTCGGAGGACAGCATCCACCCGCGATCATGGGGGTGGTCAACCTGTCCTCCGATTCCTGGTATCGGGAGTCGGTCTGCCTCACGGCAAAAGCCGCCATTCAACGATCGCATGTTCTTGCCGCCCAGGGTGCGCACATCATCGACGTGGGTGCCGAATCGACCCTGGCGCATGCCGCCCGGGTCGACGAGGCGGCACAACAATCAGCGCTGCTGCCGGTGGTCCGCGAATTAGCGCGCACCGGACTCATTGTCTCGGTTGAAACCTACCATCCGACGGTTACGCGTGCGTGCCTTGAAGCCGGCGCCAGAATCCTGAATCTGACCGGAACCCGTCAATCCGAGGACTTGTATCGGATGGTGGCCGACCACGATGCTGCCGTCATCCTGTGCCATGTGCAGGGGGACAACGTTCGAACGGTCGGCGACTTCGATTTTGGGGCCAACCCGACCCAGATGCTGCTCGATTATTTCGAACGCGAGATCGAATCGGCCACCCGGTCGGGTGTCCGAAAGCTCTGGATCGATCCGGGTCTGGGATTTTACTACCGAAACCTGCAGGACTCCTCCGTCCGAATTCGTCATCAAATGGGGGTGTTCCTGAACACATTTCGCCTGCGCCGTCTCGGCTGGCCCGTCTGTCATGCGTTGCCGCACGCCTTCGAATGCTTTGGTGAGGAAGTGAGAAGTGCGGAGCCGTATTTTGCGGTCCTTGCCGCCCTCGGTCAGACCGACCTGTTCCGCACCCACGAAG
>CAIPFS010000096.1 GCA_903864375.1 uncultured Verrucomicrobiota bacterium | reverse complement strand
GGCGCGGTCAGGAGAGCAGACAGCGGACTATGATGCGTTCATACAGCAGGTGATTCACCAGATCGAACGTCGGAATCAGACTCCCGGGATATCTGAAGCCTGACGAAGGTCCGGAAAATCAAGGGGTACCATTGCCCTTTAGGGCCAGGACGCGTTACAAAATGACATGATGCGGGATGCCACTGATCGCCGAATCCGCGCTTTGCCCGTCCAATTTGGATGCCGTCATCAAACCGGTATCAGGTAAAAACCTTAGTGCCAGATTGTAGGGTGGTGCACATCCTTGGAAGATGGATTTCGATTCTCGATGGCTCGGGTCGTTCGTGGCAGTCTTCTCCGCGATCGCCGGGTCGCACTCAGCGGTGGCCCAGATCGTTGTTCTCGACGCTTTTGATCAGCCGGCGGGCGGCCAGTCCCTGACCGCCGTGATCGCCGCAGGGTCGACCGGTGGATTTAACAGCTCCAGAGATTCGATCGCGGGAGTCCCTGGAGGCGTCCGCGACCTCTTCGTGGTCACGGATGCCCCTCCTCCCATCTCCTCTGGGACAATCCTTGTGAACAACGGTGCTCCCGGACTCACGTTGGGCATCACTCCGGGCCGTTCGGGATGGTGCGGTATTTCCTATGGGTTCACCGGGGATTTCATCCTGGATCTCGGACACGCCTCGGCCTTTCGCCTGGAGAATGTTACGTCGGATAACCGCATCTTTGTTTATCTGGGGATCATTGACCAAAGCGGATACCGCGCGGATCTTTCCTTTAACATCAGCCAGCCGGTTGCCCACAGTCCTGTGGATTTTCCAATTGCGTGGTTGGTCCCGCAGCAAGTTGCGCATCCGGTCGATCTCACCCGCATCAGTCATCTTTCTTTCGGGATCGTCGAGGACGTGGGCGGACAGACGCATGTAGGCTCCTTTGAATTGCTGCCCGTGCCAACAGCAGTTCCGGAACCGACCACGGCGACGGGCTGGCTTGCGCTCATTCTTGGCATCTGGGCGGTTCATCGAATTGTGGCCAAAGCCAAAGATTCATCGCGGCAATAGCGACGCCAGTGATGAAGTGTTCCAGGGCCCTGCCCTGGCCTCAATCAACATTGTTTCATGGCCAAGTTCTTCTCAGGCTGTGGTTTCCAAATGTATTTGCCGTGTCTGCTGGCCCCAACGTACGGGGGCCGCCCGAAGGAATGGCCGGAGGATTATGGGATTGAAGGAACCACGCCGGTAACGGTATCTGGACAGCTTCTTCAACCGTTTCTCCCAGAGTCAGCCCGGCAAAATGGAGCCCGCCAGGAAGAAACGGCGTAGGAACGGTGCAGGCAACACCGATCCGGGTTGGTTCGGACGGATGCACTCGGAAGGTCGGATTTTCTTTGGGGGACGAACGAAAAGCCCGCCCTGGTTTCCCAGGACGGGCGGACGGAAGGCCGGAATAATGATTCCTGGCCTATTTGGGGGTCAATCGTTCAGGCGCGACGAGCGCGACGGATGACCAACGCCGCGACGCCGAGCGCGGACGCCACGGCGAGACCGGTGGTGGTGGGTTCCGGGGTGGTGACCAATGTCACCGAGGAGTAGGGGTCCTTCCCGATGCCAGGATGGAAATCCTTGAAGGTCAGGTGGCTGTCAATATCGGCCTGAAGCAGGCTGTCACCCACGCCGCTGGTGGGGATATTGGCGAGGGTGCCATCCAGGATGGAGAACACGAATGAATCGGGGGTGGTGGGTTCGTGATTCAGGGTGATGGTGACATCAAAGCTGAGCGAACCACCCGGGACAAACTGCTGGTAGGCTTCGTTGAAGAAGCTCGTGTTGGCGATGGAGAAGCCCGTTGCCAGGCTTCCGGAGGCGTCACCGGTCAGGGTGGGCGAACCAACGGCATGGCCGCCGCTGTACCAGAAGTTACCGATGGTGACGCTGTTGGCCACGGCGCCGTCGCCCTGGTTCAACTGAAAATCAATCGAGTAAGGCCCGGCACCGATGCTGGTGAGGGTGGAGGTGTCCACGGAGACGTGGAAGTTCAATTGAGCCTGGGCGGCTGGGGCGAACGCCAGCGCCGCCATCAGAAAACCCAGGCCGATGTTGCTCTTTTTCATGGAAGGAATGGTCATGTGGTCAGGAAGTAATCGGTTCAATGAATTGGGAATGAATGAGGATTAGGGATTGGCGGCACCGGCGGTGAGGCGCGGGGTGTAGCTGATCTTGCCGTTGGTGGGGTTGGTGAATTCCATGGCCACGGTGACCGATTGGCCGGCATTCAGCGTGCCGACGGGCAGGGTCACAAAACTGCTGCCGATGGGAGCCAGCAAGGTGGTGGTTCCCGCAGCACCGAAGACCGCAGCGTTGGCGGACAGGTTATCGAGCACCAGGGCCAGCCTGGCGTTGATCGCAGCCCCCGAACCATTGGAAACCGTTATATTTTGAACCCAACGACCGGTCCGCCGATTCAGGACCAGGCCGCCGCGGGTGTATTGGATTCCGGTCGGAGCGTAGGCGGTATCGATTTGGAAGCTCAGGATGGAACGGACGGCATTGGTGGCGCCGTTGTATTCGAGGGCCGAATTCTGCGCGGTGGCGGTGATGCCCCAGGTGGCCACGCTCAACGTCCTGCCGTCGGCGGTGACGTCAAAGCTGGCGAAATTAAACGTATCAGGGCTGTAGAAGTCGATGGCCGAGCGGATGATGTCGGCGTTGGGATCGTTTTCCCGGACCACATTGTGCAGTCCCGGATAACCCTTCAGACCAATGGGCTCGACTCCGGCTGAGCTCTGGGCGGCTTCGATGCTGTCCGACAGCTGCTTCGCTACGCTGAACGAATGGTCATAAATCAGATCCGGGCCGGTGGCTCCGAGCGGTCCCATGACCACGGCGAAGGTGTCGGGCACCTTGACGTAGGTGCTCTGATCTCCGGTCACTCCATTTGTCGAGTAAGTCAGTTCATTGACCCGGTTTTGATGATCATCCGCCGACAGAAACACGACGTTGCGGATATGTTGGTCGGCAATGAACTTGAGGAGGTCATTGCGTTCGGCGCGATAACCGCCGACCCAGGACTTGCCGCCGTCACTACTGACCGGGCCGTAGGTGCTGGCCTGGCCCAGACTGTTGGTTCCAAAGTTGGGGAGGTTGCTCAATGACAGGGCTCCACCAATCGGGCCAAGTTGGTCGATGGGATCCGAGACGGCGATGAATTTCCAGACAACGCCGTTGGTTTGGGCATCCAGCAGAGTGTTTTTGACCCATTGAAGCTGGGTTTTGCTCATCATCGTCCGGTTGGTGTTGTCGGCGCGGGCACCCGTGTCATCCGCATTGCCCGCTGTTTTCATTCGGATGTCGCGGTAGGTGCGATCATCGACATTGAGGAACACCAGGTTCTTTCCCCATTTCTGGGAGCTGAACAACTGCCTGGTGCCGTTGATCCGGGGCTCGGAGGGTTGAGACACGGTTCCACGGTCTGCAATCGGCGAATAATTCAAAAACACCTGTTGCAGGGTCAGGAAACCGAGGCTGCGATTGATGTAATCGCTGGAAGTGACGTTGGTATCATTGCTGGCGATCCGGGCGTCCACACCGGCTCCGCTGGTGAAATCACCCACCGCTCCACCTGCCGGGGCGCCTCCGTTGATGTACTGGCGGTTCCCGAGCTCGTGATTGTCATAGATGGTGTACATCCCCTGCGCTGCGTAGAACGGTTGGAGACCGTTCTGGCCTCCCGTGTTGACCGGCAGGAACTGCTCCCGGTACTTCTTGCTGTAGTCGTTGAACAACTGGGCCTGGGTCGCCCCGGTGCTGGTTGGCCCTGGAATCGTTCCGGAAAGGGTCACCGAAGGGGAATTGGTGTAGCTGAGGCCAATGTTACCCAACACTTTGCTGGCGTTCTCATAGATCACGTCACCGAGGTTGGCGAAGAAGTCGAAGTTCTGGTTCGTGACCACGCTGGCGAGGGCGTAGGGACGGATCAGTCCATCCATGTCGCCGCTGGAGCCGAAGTGAACCGCCACGGCTGAATTGGCTGTGGGGGCGGTCTTGAAACGTCCCGGAATGCTGGTCTCACCCAGCGGACCAACGAAGCGGTAGTAGTACGTCGTCGCGGGGGTCAGTCCGGCCAGGTCCAGCTTCAGAATGTAGTCCTTCGCCGCCGAGGTCGTTCCCGTCACCGTGGAAATGGTCGAGAAGGCAGGGTCGGTTGAAATCTGCAGCGTCAGGCTGACTTCCGCCGGGGTGGCGTCATTGACGGCCCGGGTCCAAACCGTGACACCGGTGGTGCTGGCATCGCCCGAGGCGACGCCCAGGAAGGTGACCGGGGCTGCCGGTGGGGGCGGCGGAGTGGCCCAGAGTGCGGGCGATGAGGTCAACGCGAGTGCGCAGGCGGTAAGCAGCACTGGCGACAATTTTTGATAGTGAGGGGTTGAATGCATGAGGACGTACAACTCTGAATGATAGGATGTGGTCAGCCGTCCCTGGAGCGGGCGCAACCACGGAGTTGCTGCGCTTCCTGGGTCCGGGTCAGGTAAAGGATTGGAATCCGGCAGCTGAAACGCACGGGAATACTGCCTGCCGGCCTGTCACTTTTCCGTGGCAGCGTTGCGAGGAATTTACAGGGGGATGACCAGAAACTTGTTGATCCATGACTCGGGAATATTCCCCGGCGGCGCCCCTGGTTGAACCGACACCAGAGACCTGGCTTGTCAGTCCCGGCGATCCGGCTATTCTCGCCCCGCGTGAAAGGTGGAATTTCAAAATGGCTTCCGGGAATTTTTCTCCTGGTGGCTGCTCTTTCCCGCTGGCCCGGCCTGATGCGGCCCAATTTCAGCGCCGTTTACGCCCTGATTTTTTGTTCGGCAGCCCTCTTTCCACCCGGGAAAGGCTGGCGGATGGCCTGGGGCTTCCTGTTCGTGACGGACCTCGCCCTGAACGTCTGGTATCAGTGGGGCATGGGAATCCCGGTGTTTACGGGTGCCGGATGCCTCTACCTCGGTGGTAACTACGTTGCTTTTGCGGCCCTTTTTGGGGTGGGTCGGTTGT
Organism: uncultured Verrucomicrobiota bacterium; assembly: GCA_903864375.1. GTDB lineage: Bacteria > Verrucomicrobiota > Verrucomicrobiia > Limisphaerales > UBA9464 > CAILNN01. The sequence goes on along the minus strand of CAIPFS010000096.1, from coordinate 37 downwards.
TTCGGGGGGATCGAAACCTCTTCCGCCTGGTGGGGGG
>CAIPFS010000095.1 GCA_903864375.1 uncultured Verrucomicrobiota bacterium | reverse complement strand
CCAAAATAAACTGCGTTCGCCGAGCTCCAGAGCATCTGCAAGCCCGGGATCTGGTACCGTTCCGCCGCAACATTTCCCGCGAGGTGGGCCGTCACGAGCAGGGCCAGCACCCCCAGCAACAGCAGGTAATCCCATCCCACCGATCGGATGGATCGGTAGATGAAAACCGGATCGATGGCCTCCCCCGAGTCCGACATGGCCACCGCCAGCAAACTCATCGGAAAACAAAATGCCCCTCCCAGGGCAAAGGCAAAGGCCATCCCCAACCACGTGGACGAATTCCGGACCGACGCCAGGAATCCGGCCACCAGCGCCGGGGCGAAACAAACCAACTGACAGGTGACCCACAGGCGGAACGGCTGGACACAATCCGATGTGGCCGACCGGATCTCCGGCCATTTCGGAAGGTCCGGCTCCCCCTGCGCGGACGCTTGAATCACAATTTGAAGGGAGCCCAGCAGGTACCCGTAGATCAGGATCGAAAATCCGAGGGCCAATACTCCCAACCCACCCAGCACTGAGCCCACCAGCCAGAGGACAAACACAGCGGCCGTTCCCCCGGCCATGATCAGACCGCCATCCCCCCGGAAGGGGTAGGACAACGACGGAAAAACCTCTTTGTAAAATGCCTGTGGCTCGGATTTCTCCCGCAGGGGATGAAGCTCGGTGGCATGAGGTGGACGGACCAACGGACGAACACCCGGAAAGAGTTCGCCCAACGGACGCCAGCCCGTCTCCCCTTCCCGCCATCCCAAATCCTGCAGACTGGCATGGGCTGCTTGAATCAGTGTGACGATCGCTTCGCGCGAGAGTGGCCCCTGCTGGCGACCATCCCGAATCAAAAAATAACCTGCCGACGAGGATTTCGCTCCACTCTCATCGAGGCCGCGAATGCGAAGCCGCGGGGCCGTGCCGCCTGCCACCGGCGTCGGATCGGTCGGGACCGGATCGGAGGGAACAATCATGGCAAAGAGGACCTGGGGAGGGCTTATCATAAGAGGGGGCCGTTGGCGAAGAAAAGTTGGAGCACGTCCCACGCGAAGAGCGAGGGATCCTGGAACGATTTCCATTCAGGCCGGACCGTGCCGACGCTACCCTTTTCGCATGACGATCCTCGGGGTGATCCCCGCCCGATACGCCTCCACCCGGTTTCCCGGCAAGCCTCTGGCACTGATCGCCGGAAAGACCTTGATTGAACGGGTCATCGCCCAATGCCGTCGGGCCCAATCCCTGAGCGACGTGATTGTGGCCACGGACGATGATCGCATCGCCGCCGTGGCATCCCGATTCGCACAGGTCGAAATGACCTCTCCCGACCACCCCAGTGGGACGGATCGGATCGCAGAACTGGCCCGCAAACGTCCCGCCGACGCCTACGTGAATATTCAGGGGGACGAACCGTTTATTCGTCCATCGGTCATTGACGCCGTGGCCGATGCCCTGAACCGGTTTCCCATGACCACGGCATCGACACCGATCCAGGACTTATCCGAGTACGACAACCCCAACACCGTGAAGGTCGTTGCCTCCCGAGCCGGTCGCGCCCTCTACTTTTCAAGGCGGACGATCCCCTACCTTCGGGATGCCGCCGGAGAATCGGTCGCGACGCAACTTTCCCGGTTTCCGTTCCAGAAACACCTCGGCATTTATGGTTATCGGCGGGAGACCCTTTTGAAACTGGTGGAATGGCCCGTCTCAGCGCTTGAAGCTGCTGAACGTCTGGAGCAACTGCGGGCCCTGGAAAATGGGATTGAAGTGGGGGTGGTGCAGGTGGTCCACGACAGCCTGGGGGTGGACCTGCCGGGCGATGTGGCCCGTGCAGAAGCCGCGCTGGCTCTCGAATCCGCCTGAGTTCGGACCGTAAAACCGTGCGGCATTTCCGGATGGTACCGGCGACCCCTGCGCCCGTCTAAGAACCGACGACGGCGTGTATGCGCTCCGATGCCCGCTCCATGAGCGGTTCCCCATGGGCCAGCAGGGCCCGGCCAAATCGAGGTAAAAGCCCCAGGGAATGCCGCAACTGAGCCGGGTTTCGGCAGTATTTCTCCGGCAATAGCTCCAAACCCCTTCCTGGCAGGTTGACCACAGCATCACCGAAGACCATGAGATCGAGGGCCGCGCAATGGAACGCCGCCTCACCCCCTGCCCCGCCCGCGAGATCGAAGCAAACCCAGTTCGAAGGAATTGATGGCAACCGGTTCTCCTTTCGTTCTCCTGCCAAACCCATGCAAACCGCATCGGAAAATCGCTCGCTCCACGCTTTCACATCGCGTTCATGGTTTTCGTTGGTCAACACCAGCCAGCCGGGTTTCTGCTCCAGGGGCCATGTCGCCCAGAGAGGGTCCGCCAACGGCAACGGATCGAAAACGAGGCAGTTCCAGCCATCCCAGACAAGATGGCTCGCCAGGTCCACGCGGTGATGCGGGGAAAAGGCAGACCACCGCCAGATGCCAGGGGCTACCGACGTTGTGGTGGATACGATGGGCAACACGGCCATACTCCCGGGTGACATCGGATACTTGACCTCAAACCTCGCTTCGGCAAGCCGCTCGAAAAATCCATGGATATCGGATGGCTCAAAAAAGGCGCCAGGATTCCCTCCGATCCTGAAGGGAGGATCGATGCCGATCACCGTTTGGCAGATGTCCGAAAAGGCACGGTCGGAAACGGAAGGGTGAGTTGCCGTCCCTCCAGAGGCGACAGCCCGCTGACTCCCAATCCGAGGAGGCGCAGGGGACGCCGGACCAGCTGGTCGCGTCCCAGAAGCCAGCATCCCAGCCGATAGATTTCACCGGACTCAACCAACGGGTCCTCAACGCTGAATTGGCGGGTGAGTGTTTGAAAATCGGCATAGCGCACCTTGACCTGAACCGT
>CAIPFS010000094.1 GCA_903864375.1 uncultured Verrucomicrobiota bacterium | reverse complement strand
TGCCCCGCAATGGCCTCATCCTCGCCAACGGCGATGATGCCAACCTCACGCCCTTGCTCAACCTGCGCCACTGCCCGGTGAAGCGGTTCGGCCTGGGGGACAACAACGATTCTCGAGCCACCGGTGTCAGCCTTGGTGCCAACGAATCGACATTTCGCTCAGGTGACGAACAATACACCCTCCCGCTGGTCGGCGAACTCAACGTCCGAAACGCCCTGGCCGTGGTCGCCTGCGCGCGCCATTGCGGGTTGACCGAACGACAAATCCAGGCGGCTTTTTCGACCTTCCTTGGTGTTCGACGCCGGATGGAGGTGCGCGGTGAGGTGGCTGAAGTGGCGGTGGTCGACGATTTCGGCCATCATCCGACCGCCATTCGGGAGACCCTGCGTGCCCTGCGGGTCAAGTTTTCTGGACGCCGCCTGTGGGCGGTCTTCGAACCCCGATCCAACACCACACGTCGCAACGTGTTTCAAGGCGAACTGGCCGATGCCCTGGAGCGGGCCGACCGGGTTGTCGTCGCCGAAGTCGCCCGACTGGAGCAATTGCGCCCCGAGGAACGGCTCAATCCGGAGCGCCTGATGCAGGACCTGCGACTGGCCGGGCGTCCGGCAGCCTACCTCTCCTCTGTGGACGCCATCCTCGATCATTTGGGGGAGGAACTGCGAGCGGGGGACGTGGTCTGCCTCTTTAGCAATGGCGGCTTTGGACACATCCACGATCGATTGCTGCAGCGTCTGGAGGCCCGTGGCCAGGGAACCCCGACTGCGACCCCGGCGACCTGATTCCAGTGTCGGGTTACCGAAATGGCTTTCCGTTTGCCCCGAGGGATTGTCGGCTCCCTCGAGGCGACGAGCGACGGAACGCCTCTTCCACGCTGTTGCTCCTGTAGGCAGTGCCGCGCTCGTTGTCGAAGCGGCGTCCCGCCGCTTGCCCACTCGCATCGTCTGACTTGAGCCAGGCTCCCGATTGTCCCAGACTGGCAACGCGATGCCCAACCGCCCACTTCCACCTCCTGCGAGCCATTACCTCCTGGCCGCCCAGGGATGGATGGAATTGGGCGACCCTCAATCGGCGTCCGAGGAATTCGCAGCCATCGGAGCGGAGTACCGCGCCCATCCCGATGTCATCGAACTCTCCTGGCATCTCGAAGCCCGGTCTCGAAACTGGGACCGGTGCATTGCCATCGCCGATCAGCTGATTCTGGCCGCGCCGGATCGTGTGGATGGCTGGATCCATCGTTCCTTTGCCCTGCATGAGCTCCGTAGAACCTCCGAGGCCTTTGAGCAGCTACTGGCAGTCGTTGACCGATTCCCCAAGGTCTGGACCATCCCCTACAACCTGGCCTGCTACTGCGCCCAGGAAGGAAGACTGACCGAGGCTCGGGAATGGTTCGACAAGGCGGCGGGCCTGAACCGGGTTGCGGTTGAGATGGCCGCGGCGGATGACGAAGACCTGAATCCGATCCGTAGCTGGATTCTTTCAAGGAAACCGACGCGCAAGGAAGAGCTGTAGGTCCCGCGAGGGGATTCCAACCGACCCTTCGGACCTGCGGTTCGTCATCAAAAACGCGCCTAAATTTTCGTCTACCTCAGGCCGGAAGCTCGGGTTTGGGATTGATGAAAGCTCGCCGACCGCAGTTCGGCGCTAAGGCAGACGATCCCGGAAGGCCCGGCAGGCAGCGGCGATATCCGGGCTTTGCAAGATGGCGGAGACCACGCAGATGCGCGTGGCGCCTGCCCCCAGAACCTCGTCGAGCCGACCTGGATCGATTCCCCCGATCGCGAACCAGGGAACCGGA
>CAIPFS010000093.1 GCA_903864375.1 uncultured Verrucomicrobiota bacterium | reverse complement strand
TTCCCCCTGCTCACGCAAGGGCTTTTTGCTCTTTTTGTCCTCACGGACTCCACAAATCCCGTCGCATTTTGAATGTAAGATGTTGAACGGTAGTTGGTTATGCGTTCACGCCCCAGGATGCCTTTTTTCCGGACTTTTTTGTTTTCGCCGTCGATTTGCGACGCTCCGCATCCCCAAAGAAGGATCATCCCCGTTCAGCCTGTGCGACGGCTGCCTTCAGCCAGGAGACCACGATGGCCGGGGTTCGCCCGCGGAATGCCTCGCGTTCCGGCTGAAACAACACCCCCGCAAAAAACGGATGGCCGGGCCATTCGACGCCCCGAACCTCCCCCGCCTCATCCACTGCGGTGAAGCGAAGCCCGCCATTTTCCAATGCGGTTCGCCACTTTGGGTTAAGGCCATAGTTGCAGCGATAGGAAGCGTCGACTTCATCCACTCCGAACGCAGCGCGAAGTCGGGATCCCGGTTCCAGTCGGACTTTTCCCACAGCCTCAACCAACGAGCACGACAAACGCGTTACGATTTGGAATTCCCCGTTCGGGGCAGTTTCGGCGTGGTCCGCACCCACGACTCCGCAGACATTCCGAGCGAATTCAACGAGGAGATGCTGGAACCCTCCGCAGGTTCCGAGAAATGGTATCCCTTGAGTCCGAGCCCAGTGGATTGCACCCAAGGCACCCTCCATGTTTTCGTAGGGACTGCCGGGCACCAGCCAGACCCCGTGGAATCGGTCCAAATCACGCGGCGCATGGTCGATTGCTCCGGTCTGTATCCATTGCCAGTCGAATGGCTGCTCCAGGGCCTGCGAGGCCATTTCCAGAGCCTTTGGAATGGCCCGATGCGCCGGGACGTCGTCCGACCGATCGCCGATGATGGCCACGGTCACCGACCGTTGAATGGGAGTCATCCGATAAGGATTGGGAACTCCAGGCCGGGGTCAACCATCGAAAGGGTGCCCACCCATCAACCACATCCCGAGGGGCCTTCCGGATTGGCCTCCGGTGGCACCAAATCCAGCAATCGATCGTGATCCAGGACGTCGGAGCAGGCCGCAAAGAATTCAATACGGGTTGTGGCACGTCGAATCCGGTGAAGAAACTCCGTGCAAACCACCGGATCGGCGCTCACCCCTGCCCCGACAAAATTCATGTAGCGCTTCATATGCACGACCTGGAGACGTTCGACAGAGTTCACAGGTTCCGAGGCCTGCCAGAGATCGTGAATGTAGTTCAACAGGTCGCGTCCCGTGGGCTTCTGAACGGGTTCTCCGGCCAGATGCTGCCGGATTTGGTCATAGAGCCATGGATTCCGGATGCATCCCCTTCCTATCATGAGTCCGCGCGCCCCTGTTGCCTCCAGAACCGATTGAGCCCGGCGCGGGGAATCAACATTTCCATTGGCAAGAACCGGACACGGCATGATCTCCACCGCCTCACGAATGCGGTCGTAGTGAACGGGCGGACGATACATTTCCAAAACCGTCCGTCCATGGACGGTCAGAAGGTCCAGCGAATGCCGGGAAAAAATGGCCAGCAGCGAAGGAAACGCGTCTGGAGCATCAAATCCAATCCGGGTCTTGACGGTGAACCGAATCCCTTTTCGACCAATCGTCTCGCGCAATCGCCCCAACAAGCGATCAATCCGTTGGGGTTCCCGAAGCAATCCGCCACCCGCACATTTCCGATAAACCACCGGAGCCGGACAGCCCAGGTTGAGGTCGATCGCAGCGATCGGATGGTGCTGCAATTCACGGGCAGCTGCGGCCATGGCGTTCTCGTCGTTGCCGATGAGTTGCGCAATGGCCGGGCGTCCGGTTGGATTCTCATCCAGCGATCGCAAAATGGACTTCTCCAACCGCGACGTGGAATGAACCCGGAAATACTCGGTCCAGTAGACGTCAGGACCACCCCGGGCAGCCAGCAATCGCCAGAATGGTAGGTCCGTCACCTCCTGCATGGGTGCCAGCGCCAGCAGCGGTGCGGGGCGGTCGAGCAGGGCATCCAGGAGCGCCGGTTGCCCGCCCCGCCCGGACCCGGACCCCGAGACAACGGTTTCCACTCCTGATTCGGTCATTGGAAAGCCTCGGGACACTCCTGAATGACAACTCCTGACCGGATGCGGGCGGCGTTTCGTCGTGCGGCTACTTTGCCAGGCGGTAACTGGGTCGCCACGGTGCCGGTGCCGATGGCAAGCCGAAGCCAGTCCATCGGAGCTTCATTCCCACACAGGCCGGCAATCGCCCCGGCGACGGTGGCGTCACCTGCTCCCACCGTATTCCGCACCTCCACGGGCGGGGGGGTGGCCATCCAGGCGACTTTTTCGGAGGAATTGAGAAGCAGGGCTCCTTTGGGTCCGCGGGTCACCAGAACCCACCCCCGGGTGGTTTCCGCAAGCCGCCGGGCCGCCATGAAAAATTCCGATTCAGAGCGGATCTCACCACCTGACCACTGGGCCAGTTCAAATTCGTTGGGTTTGACGAGGAATGGGCGTTCTCCAGCCGCAAGTGCAAATGCCTCGCCGTCACAGTCCAAAACCACCTTCTGGCCACGGCGGACTGCCTGACGGACCAGTCGGGCGTAGGTATCCCGGGGCGCCCCAAATGGCAGGGTTCCGGAAAAAATCGCCCATGTGAACCCAACCGCTGCAGCATTGACCGCCTGGCAGAGGGCCCGGCATTCCATGGAACGCAACCGGGGCCAGGTGGCATTAAAGCGATATTGCGGTCCGGTGGAGGGGGTCACCAGGTAGTTGACCCGGTTTCCCGCAGCCAGGGGATGGGCATCAAATCGAATCCCCTCTGCTTTCAGTCCATCTGAAAGTTCACGCCCAACGACTCCTCCCAGGGGGAGCATCAAGCGAACATCCACGCCACTCCAGCGGAGCCAGCGGCTGACGTTGACGCCCTTCCCCCCCGGCCAGCGGGTCTCGCTTAGCAACTCGTTCTTTTCCTCGCTCCGGAGGGATCCCGTCCGCCATTCGACGTCCACCGACGGATTCAGGGCAATCACACGAACCCTGGCCGCCGCCCTCATGGCTGCGGAAGGTGCACTACCCGGAAGAACAGCGGATCACCTGGAAATCCTGGCGAAGGAGGCAGGATGAATTTGTACAATTCATTGGTCATGACGATCGGCGGCGGCACGGGCGTCCAGATGAAGTTGGTGGGATTGAGACTCAACTGGGCACTGTATTCCAATTCGTACAGTTCCGTGGGCACGACATTCACGGTCAAGGATGTCGGCTGTCCATCGGCCGTGGTGTCCCCGAAGGTCGGAGCGAACTCCTGGCCGCTCAACAGATATCCATTCTTCCGGGTGGAGGCCCGGATGGTGTATTGCGCATCAACACCTCCGGCGGTCCGCACTTCCAGGAAATAGGTTCCTGAAATGTCGGGCGTCGTCTCATTGGTGCGGAGCACCAGCGATTCCGGCGAGCCCGGGCTCTGGAAATTACTGATGGGATTGGTCGAAAGGGCCGGGAATTGGCCCAGGGCAGCGAGGAGGTGGGCCTCACCTGACATTCCGTAGAGTTCGAATAACAAGCCGCTGGTATTGGTGGGCGCGACAAACCGGTAGAGATCGCTGGTGCGATCAGCCGTGATGATCGAATACGTCGGAACCGAGTCGATCAGGTCGGTGTAGGGGGCATCCGAAGTAGTATAGAGAGCCGTCAGGGTGAAACTCACAGGGCCCGGTCCGCGTGGAACCACTTCCACATACCAGGTGCCACCCGCCACCGCGACTGGAACTGTATTTGAATCCACCTGGACAACGCGGTCCCGCAGATCGTCAGCAACGCTCAGAGCGTCAAAACGCCCAATCTGGGGCAATGGGACATCGTTCAGTCGCACGAAAAGATCGGCGGGGGCCGAAAGGTCCTGGAGCGCAAAAACGATGAGCCGGGGGTTGAAGGGAACGGCCAGCGAGAAATAACCGTTGGTCCCATTGAGGGTGCTCTTGAGCGGCACTTCGTTGGCCAGAACCACCGCATTAGTGATTTGAGAAGCAACGATGGTATAGGGAACCGGTGCCGGCGCCGCCACACCCGTGGCATAAACTCCGAGATACCAACGCCCCGGTGAAATCGGAACCGGCTGATCGGTCAAATCCAGGATAATTGTTTCCGGCGTTGTTCCCAGATTAGTGCTCGAAAACTGATAGCTGGAACGGGTGGGCAACGGCTGCCCCTTGCTGAGCACCAGGTTCACATCCGAGGTGAAGTTTGAGACGGAGAATTGGGCCGCCAAAACTCCGGGCGCGACATCAAAACTATAATAATCCATCAGGCCAACATCCGCATTTGTCGCGGCAAATGGCACGCCATCCTGTAGCGGAGTAATCGGGATGGCCAAATCCACCTGGACCTGGAAGACATTGGATTGGGTCAGAGTGTCATTTTGAACCCCGAGATAATAGCGGCGCCCCGGCTGAAGGGTGGGCAGCGTTATTTTATCGAGCACCTGCAAGCCGGTCCCGGTCACGTTGTCGAGCAGGACGGTGTCGTTGGGCAGAGTACCATCGGGCAAGCCATCCTGATTGAACAACAATCGTAGCGGACCTCCGGAAATGCTCACCAGGGTATTGGTGGCCGCAGTGGCCTCGGGTGGAACCTCGACAATGAAGTATTGGGTTCCGTCGCCGGCCACATTGGTTTGAAACGCCAGACCATTGGTCAGACGGATGGCCGCAGGATTGGTGGGCGCCAACGTCAACGTCAACTGCCAGTCGACGAGAGCACCACGGATCGGCCCCCGGGTGTCCTGGAATTCCAATTTCCAGTTTCCAATCGCATTCACCCCCAAGTGAGGGGCCAAGGGCTCTTCCGGCAGATAATGGCCGGTCCCGCCATCACTCACCACCAGGCTATCCAGCCAGACGCCCGCATTGGTTCCACCGGAATCAAGGGAGGGTTCGATGTGGACCTGCACCGATTCGGCGTTCTTGGAGAAATAATGGAAGGAATTCGTCTGCCAGAAGACATCGAGGTCCAGACGGCCAATTTCATTGGTTCCCACGAGCACCACGGCCTGGGAGGCACCGTTGGTGACATCGGGCGAACGCTTGGCTGCGAAGCTGATGGAATAGGCTTCGTCCTTTGCCACATCCACCGCGCGTTGGAGTCCCAACTGTTCGAGACTGACAAAACCAATGCCGTTGTAGGCACCCCCGGGTGTGTACAACTGACTCGCCTGTCCATCGACCGTCCATCCGTCCAGAATCGAACCAACGGTGTAGGAACCCTCAGGATCCGTCTCAAATTCGCTGACGCTGACGATCGTCACGGTTGTGTCGGAGAAGAACGGAGGAGTCGCGAACTTAATCATCTGATTGGCCGAAGCGACATCGTCTCCAAAGATGGCATAGAGAATATTCGTGGTTACAGAACCGACCGTGTTGACACCATACCGCGATTTCAGGACCACCAATTCCGGGGTGGAATTGGTGAGATCTCCCTCCAACAAGGCACTGACCGAACCGATCCCGGAACCTGCCGGCAGCGGGTAATTGGCCAGCAGGGCGGGATGAACCGAGTCATTGGTATTTCCCCAGCCGGCAATCAGCTCGGGAATGGCGGAAACGTTGATCCAACCTTCCAGGGTGAATCCGGGGAGACTGCCCACATCGAGCGTGGGACTGGCCAGCGCCCTTCCAAAGGCCTCCGGGGTATTGAACTGGATGGCATTGCCGATCTGGCCGGGAACAATCCGGGTATCGCCAAAGAAACTGACGGTATTGGTCCCGACGGCGTCGTTTCCGTCAGCATCAAACGTCCACCAACTCAGCAATCCAAGATAAGGATCGGTGGGGTCCTTTCCAAAACCGAACAACCCGTCAAAGTAGATGTCGTCCAGAAGATCGGTCGGGATGGGCGTACCCCAGATTCCAAAGTCGTCGACAATCAGCGGCACATTGGTCCCGCCCAGTTTGCCCGAGGGATCGAAATGGAAGAAAAAGTCATTGGTCGTCTTGGGATTATAACGCGGCAGGACCTTTTGATCGACCAATTGGGCATTCACGTACAACGAGGCCAGATGAGAGGATCGTTGAAAAACCAGTGCGACGTGTGAAAAGCTCCCGTTGGTATACAGCGTGGTCGTTCCCAGTCCTGTACCATCCCCTCCTCCGCGGTTCTCAAAGAGAACCGTGCTGGCACCCGCAGGGTCCGTCAGTCGGACTGCAAGGTCGGATTCGCGGCCATGATCGACGCGGAGTCCGACCTGAACATCGGTGACCGGTCGATTTTCCTCAACGGTCACCGCATTGAAGGCGCGCGACTGATCGGGAAGGACTTCCAGAATGTTGGAGGAGGAGTAAACGCGGGTGATTTTGCTGGCGAGGTTGCGGGTGACGACGCCTTTGATTTTGTAGCAGACCTGGGTCCCGTTGGGGTTGTGGACCAGAATGAAATAGCGGCCTGCCACGAGCGGCGGAACGTCGTGTATGGACAGACTCAAGGTGCCCCCCGGCGGCTGAAGGGTGGCATACTTATCGCTGGTGGTGGGAGTCGTCGGATCAGGAATGTCGTCCCGCTTGATATAGACCTCGAGCGACAAGGCGGGGGAGATGTTTGAAATGACCACGTCCAGCTAAACCGCATCGGTGGGAATCTGGATGAACTCGACTTCGTCGGAATACGCGTCGACACAGCGACTGACAAACTCACTGCTGAAGTCGTTCGGCACCAATCCCAGTCGGAAATTGGCAATGCGACCGGTGTTCCCGGCAGCGTTGTCAATCATGGACAGGAACCAAGGGCCCTGGCCGCTCTGACCAATGAAGTTGATCAGGCTTCCCGGCCCATCCGTGTGGCGGGTTTTGCCATATTTCGTGCTCTTCGTGTCCTCATAGGTGGTGGTGACGCCGGGATTGGTCTGCGAGAGCAATCCACCCAGGGGTCCGTGATTGTTCAACACCGCATAGGTATTCTTGTGCTTTAAATTTCCCAAGAGATCCGGGAACCGCTGATGACGGACCGTATCGGTGGCCACCACCTTTCGCAGGCTCTTGGACTGGGTGCTGATCGCCAGGTAAAGGCCCTTGCCCGGCTTCTTGGGGGTTCCATCGGGAATGCCCGGCGTCAAGGGCAGGGCAAACGGCGTTGGAACTCCGTTGATGTTCGAGTCGAACGGCTGGTCCGTACTGATCCCGACAAACCCGAATTCAGTTCCCTCATGGTCCTCTGATTTAATGCCGATGTAATAGACGGCGGTCGTGGGGGGCGCATTTGAAAAGACCACCATCTCCGTCGCCCCCTGGGAGGTCGACTTGAATGCACTGGCAATCACCAACGGATCGAGATTGGTGAGCCCGGGATTCAACGAAACATAGAGATCGATATCGGGCTCATTGGTCCGGCTGCGGGAGAGTTCCCCCACCGGGAACGTGACAAAGGCGATGTTGCTGCCGTTGGTCAGGACAAAATCCCCAATGGCTGTGGTTGCTCCCGGCGTGTTGGTAAACACAAAGAACCTCCACTGGTTGCTTTGACCCAGAGGATCATTGATGAGGGGCGAGTTTGCTCCTGACCGGACTCCCAAAACCGGAGTGCCGTTGGTCAGATTCTCGAGGGGTGGAACACCGGTGCCCGGAAGCAACGGAGTCGTGGCGATGGAAGTGATCGTCGCGGTGGACACCCCGGTTCCCGCATCGGAGTCATCCGAAATGGCCAGGGCGAAATCCTGGAGAATGGCATGGGTGGCATCACGCCGGGCATTGACGTTCACCAGGTGGGCGACAACGGTGACCACAAAATTGGAGGCCCCAGCCGGATCAAAGATGATGCGCTCGACATTGTTGATGCGGTCAAACACCGCGTCCGCATTCGTCTGGAAATCATTGGTCGCGATCAAGGCCGAGCTCAAACCGGTTTGCGGTTCAAAACGATTTCCCACAAAAACGCGTCCCGTCAGTTCATTTGATACAACCAGATCCAAATCGTTGACCAGTTTGGCCGCTCCCAACGGATTCCCAGGAGGGTCCGTCCAGACCAGGGCCAGCCGGATGAGGGAACTGGCGCTGTTCGTGTTGAGGGTGCTGACCGAAAGCCGGAAGGACCGGGATTCACCCGTGGCCAATCCAGGATTGCGGACGGTTTCACCGGGCGCCAGGGGCAGCGCAGGATCATCCGATTCGATCACGTGGGCCAGGCGGCCCGTCGCCCCTGTAAATGCCGGTCCCGGCTGCAGGACCCGCGGCAGATACGGTTCGCCCCAACCGCCCAGGTTCAAGGTGACGGTGGGGTCGGGAGCATAGGCATCGCTCGTGGATGCCGATCCGTTGATGAGCAACGCCTTGTAACCCGCAGGGGAGGGTGAAGGACCATTGGTCGTCTGACGGAAATACTCCTGCATCAACGCGAGCAGACCGGACACTGCCGGTGCCGCCATGCTCGTCCCATTCTCATACCGATAATACGGCCCGGTTTCGTTGGTCAGATCCTTGAACAGATAGTAGAAAACCGGGTTGTTGGTCGGAATGTCATTGGTGAGAATCCAGGCCGACGAACGAGCTGACACGATGAACGTACCGGGCGCCAGAACGTCGGGCTTGAATCGGCCCGTATCGCCCTCGGTTCCAACCCCCACATTTCCCCGACCCGAAAAGCTCGCCACCTCGTAATCCGTGTCGGTCAAACCGGCGAAGGGAAAATTCGTGATGTAGTCGTTGCGGTTGGTGTCGAACGACCCGAAAACCGTTGAACCAATGGCCATGAACGCGCCATTGGTGTCCTGAATCACCGAATTCGTCAGTTGCCGCGCGGATTCGAGGGCACCGACGGTGATCACGTTCTTGGCATTGCCGGGAGAACGAATCGAGTCTTCAAACCCGCCCAGGCCATTGTCCCCACCAAACCCTTCGTTGCCCGCCGCAAACACGTAAAGAATCGGCTGGTCCCCCGTGACCTCTGGAAGGGCATCCCGCACCGCGGCATCATAACTCGCCGAGTGGCTCGAATAGTCATACTGGAAATACCCCCAGCTGTTGTTGGAAATCAGCGGTTCTGCGGGATTGACCCGGTTGCTCGTCGAGGCCGCCTGCGTCTGAAGGTACTCATCTCCCTGCAACGGCCCGCTCAATAGATCCACTGGCAAAATAAACAAGCTGGCCCCCGGAGCCTTGCCTTGAAAATTCGCATTGGTAACGGAGCCCTGGGGAGGAGCCGCCAGCGAGCTGGAACCCGTCCCGTCACCAGCGATCGTGGCGGCCACGTGGGTCCCATGTCCGTCAGGGTCAGTCAGGATGCTGACCCCCAACGAATTGGTTGCTCCAGGCAGGGTCAGGACCCGCCCCTGGAGGTCCACATGCGATGCGTCGATTCCAGAGTCATTCAAATTGATCAGGACGTCCTTTCCGGTGAGTCCCAGATAGGGCCCGGTATCATCCTCATTGGTGCGGACACCCAGGAGAACCCCGCTTCGATCATTGGCGAGACGGGCGGGCTGCCAGGTCTCAATCAATTGCACCTGCGGCAGTCGTGCCACATCCGCCAGAGCAGCAGAGGGTACCTCGACGGTCATCAGAGTTCCAAAGGGACCGCGCTCGCGGTGAAGTTCCTGGGCTCCCAAACCGGCCAGAGCCGCACGGGCCTGATCCACCTCCCATACCGTCAGCACCAACCTCAGAGTCGAAACCACCGGGTTTTCCACCATGGCCTGCGGAATCAATCCCGGTTCCAGTTTGAAATACGGTTGGAACGGAAGCACCGCTCCCACTTCCGGTGCCGCAGCAAGGCGGGCGGCGGCGTCATCGTCCGCAGCGACCAGCCAGGACCGATTGGGAATATAGGAAATGACTCTGCCACCAGCGGCCGTCACCACAGCCCCCAGATCCGTCGACAAGCCTTCCTTTACCTGGACGACGTAGGCGCCGGGATGCTCCGGGGAGAACAGACGCCGCGGCACCGCCAGCGGCAACGGGCTGGCCGTATCCACAAAGGCATTCCTCAGCAGGATGGCGTGGGGGTTATGGACGAGACGACCCGCCGTCTCTGGGGTATTGCGCAGGCGATTGGTCGCCTTGGCATCAAAAAACGCAGGAGATGTTCCCGAAGGAACAGACTGAACCTTGACCCAGGTCGCGGAAGAAACCGGGGGAATGACAGGTGGGGTCGCGGATTTCGGTTGGGCGGCGGGAGCCACCTGCTGAACCGCATCCGCACGGAGCGCCAACCGTCGGACATTCCGCTCATGTGTCTGCCAGCCAAGGAAGAGCCCCAGGAGGAGCAATCCGGCCACCATCACTCGTTTCTGATACTTGGAACTCATGATTCAAAACCTCCTCGCAGGCACTTCGAGACACGCCAGACTAATTCCCCGGGTAAATCACCCGCTGGTCTTCGATCACCGTCTTGAGATCGCGGGGAGGACCATCCAAGCGCAAAATGGTCTTGGTGGCATACTCCGCAGTCACCTGATAATTCGTGCAAAGTCCGTAAAACAACCCTGGAGTTGTAACCAGGGAGTTCGCCGCCGGCTTCAGGGTCTGGGCAAAACTGTAGACCGTGACCCGGGGTTCGTCCGCCTTCATGAGCGACAGAATCTGCTGCGGCAACCGTTCCACCACTTCGTCTGTCAGATTCCTGGTCACCTTCCAACCGGTCGAATTTGTCGGAAAGTCCAGGAACGGGGAATGGTCGCTCAAGGTCGGGGTGGCAAGAATCGCACCCAACCCGGTAAAGTATCCGCCAGGTGCCAGCACAGTATTGGTGATGGTTCCCAGCAAGCCGGGAATAACCTCCCGCAGTGGGGCTTTGGCCGTCGGGTTGTTGGTATAACCGACCAGAACCTGCTTCAACTCGTCCGATGACGGCTGAACAAACAACAGTTTCGGATTATTGCGATCCTGATTGTTTTGAAGGATGGGGACACCGGAAAGCAGGGCGGACCAACTTGCCAGATTCGTCTGGTTGACCCCCATGAGACCTCGGGCCGCGTTGTCGTTGATCGCGGTGGTAAACAGGTCGAATATGTTTCTGTCCTTTGCGGGATAGGTTTCCAGATTTCCAGCCCAGGCGCCCCAGGTTTTGGCCCCTTCCATCCGACTGACCACCGTCCCGATGGGATTGGTTGCCGCCTTCATGTAAACGGTCTGCCATGGCGTACCACGGTGAACCCTGCCGAGTTGACCGATGTTGCTGAATCGTGTGGAACGGTTGGTCGGGAAATTCCAGTCGTCCGACTGCCTGATTTCCGGGTCCTTAAACGCCATGTCGTAGGCGGAACTATTGGCGTCATCCACCTTGGGTGGTACGAAATAACCGTAATTGGCATTGGTTCCCCACGGCGCGGATGCCGAGAGGAGCTTTCGGGTGAGGCCCACCTGATTGGTCGTAATCTTGGCATCCAACGTGAACGGTTTGCCATTCTTGGGAGACCGGCGAACACCCCCGATGACCACCTCGGCATATCCACCTGGCTCACCGTAGGCCGAATATCCAGGCACTAAATCGTCTGCCGTATAATGGACCAACGGGTCATTGGCCATCCGGCGATCCGTCAGAAAAACAGTGGCGGTGGGGTTATAGCCGGACTGCATATACAACGCCTGATCGATGGCGGCCTTGGTGGAACGATCGAGTTGCTCGGCTGAAGCATGATACAGGAAGTAATTGAGTCCGGCGATGGCCTTGTCCCGGTCCAGGGGGTTGTCCACCCCACCCACCGCATTGACCCATTGTCCGGCAGGCAAATCGCTCCGTTTCGTGGCGACCCGGAACTGATTGCTGATGCCGGCGGTCCCATAGACCGACAATTGATTGGTGTACCAAAGGCTCGCCGGGGTCAATCCCCCGCCCGTCGCACCTCCCCCGCCGATCGGGACTGCTCCGAAACCGCCCGTCGTGGTTTCGCCCAGATACCGGAGGACATTGGTCTCCACCATCGAGATCTGGAGGGTGACGAAATCGATGACCTTTTGATTCCCTGAATCGAAGATGACAAACACCATGCTGTTGGTGACAAAGGCGGTCAATGGCTTGAAGGCCGCGTTGGCCGCCACAAAATGCGCATTATAATTGGTGTTGCTGTCATAGGCGGCCCCCAGAACCGGGTCGTACACCAGATCATACACCAGCGAGTTCGTCTGACCGGAATTCATCGCCGTCACGTAGGTCATCGGAAGCCATTTGCTGGGGCCAACATCCACCACCTTCGGAGCAAATTCGATTTGACGCGTAAACACCACCCGACTTGCTCCCTGATATTCCGATTTCAAGGTAAAGGTGTGGAAGTTCTTGACCTGGATTTTAACCCCCCGCGGAAGCGGATTGGTGTACGCATAGTAGGCATCGGCCGCCACCGCATTGGTGATCCGCAGGCGGTATTGCACCAGCGTGTCGAAACCCTTTCCGTTGCCCCCGGAGAAGGGAACCTCACTGGCTCCCATGACCGACTGAGCCGCCCGCCGGGTGAACAAGAGTCGCCGGGTGACCTGGATGGCGGATTGCCAGAATGCCTCATGGAACTCGGGCAAACCTCTCTTGGCCCCAATCACCCATGGAATTCCATAGGGCTTGGCCGTTTCCGCTTTGATTTGACCTCCGGGAATCGAACCGGGAGTGACCGAGGACAACAGGGAATTCAGAAATCGCGGATCATCGGTGGAGTACCAGTTCGAGAAATAGCGGTCCTCCCAAAAGTTGACCTGGGTATATCCCGCGAGACGCACCACCTGGTTGGTTCCCTTGTCGGTGTAGAACAGCGGACGGAACACCGAGGGAAGCCCGGGGGCAGACGCCGAGATGCCATTCGTATTGGAGGTATAGTCGTAAATATTTGCCGCCAACTGCAGCATCCGGTGCACCTGAGGGTTGTAGACGTAATTGGTCCGGTAGGCTTGAACCACGACCCGGTTGCCCACCTGGTTGGTGGCCCGGACATTGACCCCTCCTGCCACGGCCAGCCCTGAATTCGTCCGGGTCCCAAACGAGGTGGTCGCAATGAACGGAAGTCCGTTGGTAAACTCGGTCAGGAGCAACCGATGGGCGGCGTTGGTAAACCAGACAATGGGGGTCCAGGTCAAAAATCCCGTGGAGTCTGCCGATAAAGCGGCGTTGGCCGGACGATCTCCATCGGGATTCGTCATGGCATAGTTCAGATTGAGCTTGGCGCGCCGGTAAAATCCCGAGGGATTGTTGAGCGTGGCGTAGGCCGGATGGTACCCGGACTCAAAACGGGCATCCGAAGAGTCGAAACCCAACTGACCAATCATCCGGTAGAATGTGTAATTATCGTACGAGCTCCGGAAGGAGTTGTTGGTGCTGGTGCCGCTGATTCGATTGGCAAAGCCCAGGGTGGAATCCAATGCGGGACTGAACAGTTGATTCAGATCATTGAACGAATTGGTGTAATCACTACCCGCCCATCTCACGTCCGACACATCATTATCGGCTGTTCCGTGCATCACCTCCCCCAGGGAGGTGGCAATCGGCCCATCTGAAAACCAGTCAACCCGGTCATTCCGAAACTGATTGGCGAATGAGCCGGAAACACCCGTGTCCCGGGTCAAGAAGTCCTGGCTGAACGCAAGCGTGTTGGGGGAGACCCGCCGCTGGCGCAGCAGAATCGAGGCGTCGTCGAAGGCCAGGCCGCTGCTGGGAGACGTCAGATTGGTTGTGTAGCGATAGGGTAGCTGCGGAGCATTTACAAACCAGGTGTTGGTATTCAGATCGCTGAAGAACCCGGCAAGATTGATTTCCCATCCGCCCACTCCTTCATTCCGCATGAATGCCGACGCGCCCCCACCGGTTTGGTCGGGAACCGAGTGGGATGATTTGACCGAGTTGTGGTTGAAATTGATGTCCAGATTGCGACCGGAAGGCACCACCACGTAGGCGACACGTCCTACAAACTTGTTTGTTCCGGAGTGGGGAACGTCGGGATGCTCCAGAAACCCCTGCCATTCCGGGTCACCCACCATCCACTCGGGCGAAAATCCATTGGTTCGTCCGAGTGCATCCGACCCCACCACGAGGCCATTGGTCTCAAATCGTCCATTGCGGTTCAGATCGAGGTAGTAGCGAAACTCGGTGGGTGCGAGGAGTGAACTGTTGGTCTGGACAAAGACCGGAGCCCGGGGGGAGTAGAAGAGATTGGCCAGCATCTGACGATGCAGCGCGCGGTCCCCAGCCCGTGAAAAATCGAACACCCGCGGATTCGCCGGATTGGCGGTGTTCAGGTAATTGACATTGGTCAGGTGATCCAGGTTCCCGGTATTGAGGTAGGAAAGATTGGGATTGGAGTACGGGTTGTTGTAGTTGGTTGAAACCAGGAACCCGTACGCAAAGCGGTTGTTGGCGGAATCAATTCCGGAGGCCACTTCGGCTTTGGCACGGTTGAAGGCGGCATCGGCCAGGAAGCGGACATCGATTTGAGCCCCGGCGGACACGGTTGAACCCCGGTCCCGGCGGCTCACGGCCAGAAAGGCAACCGCAGTGATCGTCACCACCGAGAGCATGATCAAGGTGATGACCAGGGCAATGCCCTGACGAGCGGAGACAGCGGATCGTTTCATTGGATCGCGGAACTGAGGGAGATGCGCTGGCGGAACACCTGGACGTCGCCCCGGTATTTCACGAAGAAATTGGATCGGAAGCTGGCCGCCGTGTTGGGATTGTCCGACGGAAGCGATCGGTATTGCGTCAGCAGCTTGGGAGGCAGGACACCGAACTCCACTTCCAGGGCCGTCGGCAATGCCCGGTTGGTGAATCCCGTCACCGAGACGGAGGAACCCAGATTGGTGATGACCACACCACTGGGAATGTCCTGCGGCAGCACCCATGAATCCAGCGGTTGTCCGCTGGAGCTGAAGGCGGTGGTGCGGAAAAAGACGATGCCATCAATAAATCGTCCGAATTGCGGTGCATTCGTACTCCGGCGGGTGAACTCAACCCACTGCCGGTTGAAGTCGTTGGTGACCCGGGTCCCCCGGAGCACGGCGATATTGGTCGACTCAAAGCGATAGAGAGAACCGAGGCGTGTTGAATCCGGGGGCTGGGAGGGATCCACATCGTCCGCAACAAACCATCCCTGTGCAGTCCATTGGATTCCCTTCAATGGGGTCACATAAAACAGTTCGTGCAATGCCGAATCCCGGTGGTAGGCATCCAGTACGCCCGGAATGTTATAAGGCCCATTGCGATCCAGTCGCGTGATCACCAGGTTGGTCACCCCGGCAAAACGTGTGGCCCGACCCCGCTCCACATCCCGCGTCAAAAGGTCCATGGCCGACCGTCCCGGCTCCATGACATCCGTCTGGGCGATCGCCGAATGGAGCGCTTTCTGGGTTTGATCAAACATGCTGAACAGAGCCAGCACGATGACCGACAACAAGCCCATGGAGACCAGCAGTTCCAGGAGGGAAAAAGCCGTCCGGGTTCGCCGGGGGAAACGGGAATTCGGTAGGGGTCTCATCGGCGGTTACGGATAGAGGACATTGGCCGAGGCGGAATCCGTGATGAAGTGGCGCGGGACAACAGAGGAATTCTGAAGCGTGTAGGGAGTCGATGCTCCGTTGAAGTAGAACGGAACGAGACGCCCCTGTACCTGGGTCCGCAGCGTTCGGGAATTATTTCCAACCCGTGCCGGAATTTCGTTCCCGAATACCGGCCACTGGACGGTCAGACTGACATCATAAAGCGCGTGGCGGACGACATTCTCCTGCGTGTGCGCGGCAACAATGACATTCGTCAACGCCACGCGATTGGTGGAGGGCTGCGGGCGTGTCCGAACCGGACTGATCTCGACCCGGACCAGATACCGGAAGGAGGAATCATACGTCCCGGCCACGGGGCGCACGGCATTGGTGATCATCGGCTTTTCATTCAACGAACCGCTGAACGCCCGGAACTGTGCCGTAACGGCATTGGTGTACCCCTGGCCCGGTACCTTGCGGTTGAAATTACCGTCGTATTCGGGAATCGACTCGTACTTGGGAAGCGACAAGGCCCCGACCACATCCAGCGGCGAAAGAAGCAGTGTCGCCGGAGGGGGAACGTTGGGACTGGAGAACCATGGCCCAACAAATCCATTGGTGATCACCCGGCTTGTATTCTCCCCCTGATAAACGCGCCGTTCAATGACCACATAATCGACATAATTGGTCAGATCGTCGGATAGCCAGGCACCGGTCCGGATGGCTTCCAGAAGAACCGTGGCGTCCTGATTGACGATGGTCTCCTCCCGGCTCAATTGCTGGCTGCCCAGGCCGGAGGGAAGAACCCCAATGATCGCCACCATGGCCACGGCCACCACGGCGATGCAGATGGCCAGCTCGACCATCGTGAATCCCGCGATCCTGCGATGGGATCGGATGATTGTCTTTTGCATGACGCCTTTCAAAACACCGGCCAGGTTTGCTTTCGAATCCGCCCGGTGAGGGCCTGGATGCGAT
>CAIPFS010000092.1 GCA_903864375.1 uncultured Verrucomicrobiota bacterium | reverse complement strand
GTCAATAAAATGGACCTCGTCGGTTGGAGCGAGGAGCGCTTTCACGAAATCCGCAATCAATTCGAGGACTTTCTGCCCCGGTTGGACATCAAAGACGTCAAATTCATCCCGCTCAGCGCCCTGAACGGGGATAATGTCGTCGACCCCTCACCCCACACACCCTGGTATCCAGGGCCCACCCTTCTCGGGCATCTCGAAGGCGTGCATATCGGCAGCGACTGGAATCTGGATGGCTTCCGGTTTCCGGTCCAATGGGTGAACCGTCCGAATCGCCCCACGGATGTCGAGTGGCATGATTTTCGGGGAATCAGTGGGCAGATTTCCGGAGGTCTGGTCCGCGTCGGACAACCCGTGATGGTCCTGCCCAGTGGATTGAAGACGACGGTTCAGAAAATCTGGACCATGGACGGCCCCCTGAATGAGGCATTTTGCCCGCAATCGGTGACGCTTCAGTTGGAACACGACATCGACGTGAGCCGCGGTGATACCATCGTCGGATTGACCACCATGCCGGGCGTCTCCAGTGAGCTCCGGGCTCGTGTGGCCTGGATGAACACCCGACCGCTTCAGGCCGGTCGCAAATACTTCCTCAAGCACACCACCCAGACCGTTCAGGCCGTGGTCACGTCTCTCGAGAATCGACTCAAAATCGCCGACTTCGAGACCGAGGCTAATCCGAGTGAGTTGGGCGTGAACGATTTGGGTGAAATCCGGGTGCGCACCTCCCGTCCGCTGGTGTTTGACTCCTATTCCGTCAACCGCCTGACCGGTTCCTTCATCCTGATCGAACCAGGGACCAACCAGACCGTCGGTGCCGGCATGTTGTTCCCGCCCACCGAACCGATCAAACCCGAGTACAACGACTTCGCGATTTAGGGTCGCACTCGGCGGGTGCCCCGGAGAAAGTCGGTCCATGGACTTGGGACTCAAAGGCCGCGTGGTGGTGGTGTCCGGTGCGGCAAAAGGCATCGGTGCCGCCGTGGCCCGGGCATTTGCGGAGGAAGGGGCCCGGGTGGCCCTCCTGGACCGCGATGTCACCGCAGGTGGGGCTCTCGCACGGGAACTCCCGGGGTCGCTGTTCGTCGCGGTCGATCTCTTTGCGGAGAATGGATGCCGGGATGCCCTGCGCGTTGTTCAACAGCAACTGGGCCCTGTGGATGTCCTCGTCAACAACGCCGGAGTGAACGATGCCGTGTCCCTTCAGGGATCTCCCGGTGATTTTCTCGCCTCGCTGCGTCGGAATCTTCTCCACGTCTACGAGTTGACCCATGGGGCACACGACGACCTCGTCCGGGGCAGGGGGGCGATCATCAACATCGGTTCCAAAGTCGGTTTCACCGGACAGGGCGGTACCTCCGGATATGCTGCCGCCAAGGGCGCCATCCATTCGCTGACCCGCGAATGGGCGGCGGCACTCGCCCGCCATGGCGTCCGCGTGAATGCCGTGATTCCCGCCGAATGCGATTCCGATCAATACCGCCAGTGGTTTGCACGGCAGCCCGATCCGGAACTGGCGCGGCGGAAAGTGGCCGGCCTTGTTCCGCTCGAGACGCGGTTGACCCGCCCGGATGAAATTGCCGATGCCGTGGTGTGGCTGGCATCCCGCCGTTCCAGTCATGTCACCGGTCAGCATCTCTTCGTGGATGGCGGTTACACCCACCTCGACCGGGCCCTGACCAGCAGTCACCAATGGTAAGCCCGATCCCCCCATTTTCCGTGCGCTTCCCGCTGGCATTTCGCTGCGTACCTGTTCATCTCACGGGCCGGTGAAAAACGTCGTCTACTTCGACCTTGAAACCCAGAAATCGGCCGACGAGGTCGGCGGCTGGAGCAAGGTGCGCGACATGCGCATGAGCCTGGGTGTCACCTATTCGACGGCTCGTGGTTCCTACCTTGTCTACGGGGAAAACAAGGTGGATGACCTGATCCGCGAGTTGCAGCGGGCCGATCTGGTGGTCGGGTTCAATCACCTGAAGTTCGATTACGAGGTTCTATCCGGCTACAGCATCATCGACCTGACCCAGTCCCCCAACCTCGACTTGATGGTCGACCTTCGGGACCGGTTGGGCCACCGGTTGGGACTCGATGCCCTCGCGGAAGGAACCTTTGGCCTCGGTAAAACCAGCGAGGGCCTTCAGGCCCTGGAATGGTTCAAGCAGGGGCGGATGGCCGAAATCGCCGAGTACTGCTGCTACGACGTCAAGCTGACCAAAATGGTGCACGAGTTTGGCTGTCAGCATCGCCAGCTTTTCTTCAAGAATCGCTTTGGAGCAGTCCTGAATGTGAGTGTCGACTGGTGATTCGGAACGACTCGTCACAGAGAAAAGTTGGCTTGTCGAATTCCCGGCGTTGAATCCCCGTCAGTGCCCCGGTATATCCATCCCGATGAAGCTCTCCTGCTGGTCCATTCTCCTCGGCGCGTCTGCCCTGGCCCTCCCGGCCGCGGCAGTGGACTTCAAGGCCGACGTTGCCCCCATTTTCGAGCAGAAGTGCATCGGATGCCACGGGCCGGATAAACAAAAGGGAAAACTCCGCCTCGATACCCTCGAGAACGCCCTCAAGGGAGGCAAGGGCGGCCCCGCTCTCAAGGCCGGCGACCCGGATGCCAGCGAACTCATCAAACGTGTCGAGTTGCCCAAGGACAATGACGATCACATGCCGACCGAGGGCGATCCCCTCACCAAGGAGCAAGTCACCATCCTGCGCGACTGGATCAAGGCAGGGGCCGTCTGGCCCGATGGTGTGGTCCTGACAGCCAAGGGCGGCAAGCCCCCGGCCTCCGCCGATGCGGCCGCCCCTGCTCAACCCAAAGCCCCGGCCGGACCTCCGCCCCCGCCTCTTCCTGAACTCTCCAAGGATTTTGTCCCCACAGCCGCTGAAACCGACGCCATCGCAGCCATCGCGAAATCAGGCATCGATGTCCGGCTCATCGCCCAGAATGGACCGTGGCGCGAGGCCAACTTCCGCCTGTCCGGCTCCAACGTCACCGATGCCGTCATTGCCCCGCTCAAGGAGGTCACCAGCCTCGTCGAATTAAATCTGGCGATGACCCGGGTGACCGACGCCGGGCTTTCCGCGGTGGATGGTCTCGGCCATCTCCAGAATCTCCAGCTGCAACTCACCGGCATCGGCGATGGTGCGGCGGAACACTTCAAGAAACTCACCAATCTCGTCACCCTGAACCTCTACGGGAGCCAGGTATCCGACGCCACCCTGCCTGCCCTGAAGGATCTGGCCCACCTCCGGTCGTTATACCTCTGGCAGACCAAGGTCACCCCGGATGCTGTTCAACAGCTCAAGGCCGCCCGCCCCGGATTGTACATCAACACCGGTTGGGAGGCTCCGGCCACCAATGCCGTCCCGGCGACGAATGCCCCCGCCAAGGCGGAGGAAAAGAAGTAGAGGGCGATACCGGTCGGCATCCGGACGATGCCGACCCCGGTGGACCGTTGTCACCCGGTCATCCCACCGCCAGTTCGGCATCGGCCAGGTGGAGTGCGTCGTCAATCGCCGCCACAACAAAGTCCAGTTCCTCCCGGCTGGCCACCAGTGGTGGCACCACCCAGATGCCGAATTTGTCCGACGGCACATAAACCTGTCGCTCCTTCAGTAGGAACTCGGAAAGCCGGCTGACCACCGTGGAGGTGTATTTTTCTGTGAAACGCCGGAGTGGTTCCCGGGTCTCACGATTCTTTACCAACTCAAGCGTCCAGAAAAACCCGAGACCTCGCACATCCCCCACACACGGGTGACGTTGGGCCAGGTCCCGGAGTCGGGCGCCGAGATATTCCCCATCGGTCCGGACCCGCTCCAGGAATCCCTCCCCCTCGATCACGTCCAGGCTTGCGACCGCGGCCGCGCAACCGAGGGCATGCCCCGAAAAGCTCTGGCCGTGCCCAAAGATATTGTCGTCGAAAGAGCGGGAAACCCGTTCCGAAAAGATGGTGGCCGCCACCGGACAGTAGGCACCCAGGGCTTTGCCCAGAACGGTGATGTCCGGCTGGATTCCCTCATGGTCAATGGCCAGCATTCGACCCGTTCGTCCCAGGCCCGTCATGGTCTCATCGGCGATCAGCAGCAGATTCCACTCGTCACAAATCCGGCGCAATCCTGCCAGGTAACCGGGCGGCGGAGGAATGATCCCGTTGCTGCCGACCACAGGTTCAATCAGCACCGCCGCCACCTTGTTGCTGCCCCCCTCCTGCTCGATCAAATACTCCAGGTAGCCGAGATGCGCCTGCAACCCTTCGGAGCCGCTGCCAAAAAACGAACGGTAAAGGTTGGCGTCGGGCGCAAAGACGACGCCTGGAACGGTGAACGGTTCCTGGAACCAGCGCCGCGGGTCACCGCTGGCCGAGGCGGCCCCGGCCGTCGATCCATGCCACGACCGATACCTTGAAATGATTTTGTAAGGGAACGGGTATTGCCGCGGGGCATCGATGTCCTCGGGGCGCACCGCTCCACCAAACACCCGGTTATACTGATACATCCGGGCCGCCTTGAT
The DNA here is from genome assembly GCA_903864375.1 of uncultured Verrucomicrobiota bacterium. Taxonomy (GTDB): domain Bacteria; phylum Verrucomicrobiota; class Verrucomicrobiia; order Limisphaerales; family UBA9464; genus CAILNN01. The sequence continues at coordinate 1,313 of CAIPFS010000092.1, read as the reverse complement.
GGCCGCTTCCACTGCCGCTGCACCGCTCTGGGAAAGAAAGACCTTCTTGTCGGGGCCGCCCGGTGCCAGTCGGGCCAGCCGTCGGACCAACTCTGCCGTCGGCGCGGTGGCAAAGTCATCCGTGACATAGACCACCTTCTCCATCTGGTCCCGCATGGCCTGGAGAACGTGCGGGTGATTGAACCCCAGATTAATGCATTCGTGGGCGCTGCGCAGATCAAAGATCCGACGGCCATCGGTGGTGTGAATCCAGCAGCCGCGGGTCTCGGCAACCGGAATCGGGGCGTATCCCGCCTGGGAGGACCAGCACTGCATCAAATGCCGGCCCTGGATACCGGCAAAATCCATGGAATCGGAAGGCAACGAACTCACCCCCAAGACATGGTCTATTCCCCCGTCACAGCCGAGCAAAATCCGGACAAAACCAACGGCCCGGGCTTATTCCGGCCCCCCAAACGCATGCCTGCTTTTGAGCCCCAACGGGGCACCCCAATTCCAGCCCAGGGCAACGGCGCGGGTTTATTTCGGCCCCCCAAACGCATGCCTTTTTCGAGCCCCAACGGGGCATCCCAATTCCAGCCCAGGGCAACGCCCTGGGTTCAATCCCACCGCAAATCGAGCCCTGAAAGGGCGTACCAAACGATGGCTCAATCCCTTGCACGTTTACCCCATCCCCCTCGTGTCTGGCACAAAACATCGAACCGTCCTGGAACGTCGCCGCATCTCATGGGATAACAAATAGGTATGGGGATGATTGGCCGCCCTTTCGGGGCTGGGATTATTGGATACCATTTACCCAGGGCGTTGCCCTGGGCTGTGATTGGGTCGCACCGTTGGTGCTGGAACAGAGCCCACCAATGGGGATAACCCGGTGACCACCAACGGTGCGACAACGGCAATGACTGGCGGTGGTAACACGACCTCCACCGTCGTGGCCGGAGGCCACAACCAAATTTCCCCAAACGCATGCCTTTTTCGAGCCCCAACGTGGCATCCAAAGCCCAACCCGGGGCAACGGCGCGGGTTTATTCCGGCCCCCCCGAATGCATGCCTTTTTTGAGTCCCAACGGGGCATCCCAAGCCCAACCCACGGCAACGTCGCGGGTTTATTTCGGCCCCCCGAATGCATGCCTTTTTCGAGCCCCAACGTGGCATCCAAAGCCCAACCCAGGGAACGCCGCGGGTTTATTTCGGCCCCCCTGAATGCATGCCTTTTTTGAGCCCCAACGGGGCATCCAAAGCCCAACCCAGGGCAATGGCGCGGGTTTATTTCGCCCCCCCCGAATGCATGCCTTTTTTGAGCCCCAACGGGG
>CAIPFS010000091.1 GCA_903864375.1 uncultured Verrucomicrobiota bacterium | reverse complement strand
GGGTTCTCCTCAAAGACATCAAACGGCCGCCCCATGGTGTAGGCTCCCTTTTCAAGGATCGAGCGTTGTACCGACTGCAGCCCAGCAGTAATCGTGTCATAGGTTTCCACTGGACACTCGAACGAAAACCAGCGAGTTGAAGTATCCGCCACATCAACAATGCGGCATTGTAGCTTTTTTAGCTTGTTCGGAGGCGATACACCAAAGGTGTCTTTAAACAGCTCTGCTTTATCAGAAGGCGACTTGAGGTCCCAAATCCCGCCGCACCCCCAGAAGACCAGACAGATCGACGCAACGAATAGACGAGATAAGAGAACGCGTTTCACAATTCCAAAGGCCAAGGATTTCATCCCAATGTTCGTTCGAAATCATGCATTGACTCACCCTCTGAGCGGGACACCATTCGTAAGTTCCGCCCCATTTCCGTTTAGGGTGTTGAGCCTTCTCATCGGCATTCGAATAACCACACGCCACATCACATCCTCATCGGTCACAACCGTCAATCCCCGACCGTCACGAACCCGACGTTCCCACACAGCCACACCGCTCGTACCGCTCGGGACATTGGTGTACGTGGTCACCTCGACGACCGGATTGGCATTGGTCCCACTCGGGTCGTCATTGATGTTGGTCGAACCCGGCCAGATAAGGCGGGTGCACTTGCCAACCATCAATCGAGCCGGCCTGAGACGAGCCATATTCCTTACACCGTTCGTGCGGGACCTATGGCTGGGTTCGCTTTTGCCAGTTGCTTGATGAGCCTTCGGCAGTACCAAAGCGGGATGATTCCAAAAACTCCAAACGAGCAATCAATCAGTCGCCAGTCGAACGGGATTCCGCGGACACTTCCCATTACCAGCGCAAACGGCACAACCAACGCACAGGCAATCATGCCAAACTCGATGACCCAGACATTTCGAACCGGGTCGCGCCACGGCCCGATGAACGCGATGGCGATGACAAAGTGCGCAAATGCCAGCCAGTCCGTTCCGTAAGCGATGAACGGATACCTGGCGTTGGTTGCGACAAGCGCGTCACGCACCTTGAGCAGCCACGCGGCCAAGCCGCTGTACTCCGAGTTGCCGTCAGCCCCGGCGATTTGAACCAGCAACTGGAGTTCGGTTTCCAACGGAATGGCGGTCGCGCCGCTGAACACAAGGCCTGTCACGAAGACCAACAGCAGAAAACGAATCTGCCGAAGAATGGCGTGTTGAAGGGTGTCCGATTTCATCTGTTAAAAATGATGACTTCGCCGCTATCCGGATCGCCAAGCGTCAGTGTGAGTAGCGGCTTTTGTAAAATCCGGCTGAAAAGTGCGGCATCTACAGGCAAATCAGACCGTGGAGGAAGGTATGGGTCAAGAGGGATCAAGAGGGGATTCACCACAAGCATTATGCCAACGCCCACGAGCGCCATCGCTCCATCCGCTCCAATAAAGATCCTTTTCGACATCTTATTTCAGTTGAATCCGCATGGTGGCCATACGCCATCCCACTATTGATTATCGGCGCCTTCTAGAACCGGAAGTGGTTTCGGATCAAATGGGAATAGTGAATAGAATGCCCAATCAGCAGGATAGAAGATGTCATTGAACACCGATCGCCTCCCTTCGCTGAAATGGTATGGTCCGGAACGATTGGCGGATGCCGCTAGCCGGTAGGTTGACTTAAACTTGGCGACTCCATTTTCTCTGACGGGCAGGTATCTGACCATCAGCAGGAAATAACCAACCACATACAATGCGACCATCAATAGGATGCTCAGGATTAGTCGTCGTGCCCGAAGCGGCCCATTTGAAAATCGCGCGGTTTGCACCATGGCCTCCAAGTTACGGTTTCAGTTGGCCCAGGGCAACGCCCTGGGCTGTCATTGGGTCGCACCGTTGGTGCTGGGACCGAACCCCCAATCGCATGCCTGCCTTTGAGCCCCGACGGGGCCATCCCAATCCCAAACCCGGCAACGCCCCAGGTTTAATCCAGCCGCCATTTTCATGCCTGCATTGAACCCCGACGGGGTATCCGAATTCCCGCGCAGGGCAAATTCGCCGGTCTATTCCAGCCCCCAATCGCACGCCTGCCTTTGAGCCCCAACGGGGCGTTCCAATTCGAGCCCAGGGCAACGCCCTGGGTTTAATCCAACCCCCAATTGAGCCCTGAAAGGGCGGCCCAAACGAGGGCTCAATCCCGCGCACGTTTGCCCAT
>CAIPFS010000090.1 GCA_903864375.1 uncultured Verrucomicrobiota bacterium | reverse complement strand
GCTCATTGACCAAATTCGGACTATCCCAGGTCACCCTGATTTTTAGGGATGGCACCGACCTTTACCATGCGCGCCAGCTGGTCAGCGAACGATTGCTCGGCCTGGCGGACACTCTGCCCCCCGGGCTCTCACCCCGGCTGGCCCCCATCACCACGGGTTTGGGCGAGATCTTCTACTACACGCTCGCGTATCACGATCAGGCTACCAACCGCCCCCCAACGGTTGTTCGTGAGCTGATGGAACTGCGGGAGCTCCAGGAATACGTCGTGAAACCGATGCTCCGCAATACGCCCGGCGTGGCGGAGGTCAACACGGCAGGGGGGTACGAACTCGAGTACGTTGTCCAGCCCCGCCTTGAAGCCTTGCAGGGGGCAGGCATTACCGTTCCCGAGCTGGCCCATATCATCGAGGACAATACCCGGCCCGCCGGGGGAGGCATCATTCAACGGGGAGAGGATCAGCTGGTGATCCGTGCCATCAGCCGCGCGGAAACGCTCGATCAACTTCCGGAGTTGCCGGTGAAATTCGCAGGGTCGGCACACCCGCTGCGGGTCCGGGACGTTGCAGACGTCATGATTGGCAATGGCGTTCGCACCGGCGCGGCAACGGAAAATGGCAGGGAAACACTTCTGGGCACGGCCCTCATGCTGGTGGGAGAAAACAGCAGAACCGTCGCCAGGGCGGTTCATGGCCGTATTCAGGAAATTCAGAGTTACCTACCCGGCGGGGTGGTCATCCGTCCCGTTTATGACCGCTCCGAATTGGTGGATCGCACAGTCCGGACGGTTCAACGCAACCTGTTTGAAGGCGCGATCCTGGTGGTCGCCGTGCTCCTGCTGCTCCTCGGCAACTGGCGGGCTGCCATCATTGTCGCCTCGGCAATTCCCCTGGCATTCTCGTTTGCCCTGCTGGGCATGTGGCGGGGCGGAGTCTCCGGCAATCTCATGAGTCTGGGTGCCATTGATTTTGGGCTGATCATTGATGGCGCCGTGGTGATCGTGGAAAACATTGTCCGCCAACTGGGCCTTCGCCAGCATCAGCTGGGACGACCCCTCAGCGCCTCGGAACGGCTGAAAACGGTCAAACAGGCCAGCAGACAGGTGGCCAGCCCGATGTTTTTTGGGGTCCTCATCATTACCTTCGTCTACGGGCCCATTCTGGCGCTGTCGGGAATCGAGGGTAAAATGTTCCATCCGATGGCCATCACCGTGATGCTGGCCCTCGGTGGCGCATTGGTGCTGGCTATCACCCTGATGCCAGTCCTGTGTTCACTCCTGCTGACCGGCAACATTCATGAGGGCGACAACCGCCTCGTGCGCGCCGCCAAAAGTCTTTACCGACCGATGCTGGGCTGGACTCTCCGGCATGGAGGATGGGTCATCGCAGGTGCCGTCGCACTCTTCATCGGCTCCATCTTGATTCTGAGACATCTCGGTGCCGAGTTTGTCCCCAAATTGGACGAGGGATCGTTCACGGTGTCCGTCTACCGGACCAACAGCATGGGTCTTCCAGCCTCCCTCGCCAGTGAACTGGCCAGCGAACAGGCGATCCTTCGGCAGGTCCCGGAAATCACCCGCCTCTTCTCCCGAATCGGAACCTCGGAAGTGGCCACGGATCCCATGCCGCCGAGCCAATGCGACCTCTATCTGTTCTACCGGCCACAAAACGAATGGAGGCGGACCAATGGTCTCCCGATTTCCAAGGCGCAACTGGCGGACATTATCCAGACCGCCGCCCTCACTGCGGATCCGGCCCAATCGTATGTTTTTTCCCAACCGATCGAAACCCGGTTCAACGAACTTCTCGAGGGGGTCAAGGCAGATATTTCCGTCAAGATTTACGGACTCGATTACGATCAACTCGACAAGCTGGCCACACAAACCCGGGATATCCTGGCCAAGATTCCGGGGACCGGTGAGGTGGAATTCGAAAGCCAGGGTCGAGCCCATTCGCTCTCCCTGCAGGTGCGGCGCGACGCACTCGTGAAGTACAATCTGACCTCAGAGGCCGTCAATCAGGTCATTCGAACAGCCCTCGCCGGGCAGGAGGTGGGCTATCTCTTTGAGGACAACCACCGGCACGCGGTGGTGGTGCGGCTGGCCGAGAGCGCTCGCGAGAACCTGGACGTGGTCAGGAAGCTGGCGGTTCGGGTCGGTGAATATGGCATGGTCCCCCTCGGACAACTGGCAGACTTCATTCCCGTGACCACGGTCGAACCGATCGTTCGCGACTCGGGCCATCGCCGGTCCGCCATCTTGATCAACCTCGAAGGTCGGGATGTCGAAAGCTGGGTGCAGGAAGCCGAGTCCAAAGTCCGGGCCGCCGTCAATCTGCCGGACGGCTACCAGCTCGAATTTGGGGGACAGTTCAAGAATTTGAGGGATGCCAAGGCGCGCCTGATGGTGGTCGTCCCGTCCGCCCTCATCCTCATTTCCTTCCTGGTCTATCTGGCTCTGGGAAGTGCCCGACAGGCCGCCATCGTCTACTCGGGCATTCCCCTGGCCATCACCGGAGGCGTCGTGGCACTCGCGATGAGGGGCATGCCGTTCAGCATCACGGCGGCGGTCGGTTTTATCGCCCTCAGCGGCGTGGCCGTCCTGAACGGCTTGGTTCTGGTCGCCCATTTCAACGACCTCAAACGCGAGGGCCTGGACCTGTTATCCGCCGTCCAAGAGGGTTCGCTCACGCGTCTCCGTCCGGTTTTAATGACCGCCCTGGTGGCCTCCCTTGGGTTCGTCCCGATGGCGATGGCCCGCGGTGCCGGCGCGGAGGTGCAACGCCCCCTCGCCACAGTGGTCATTGGCGGCATCCTCAGTTCGACACTGTTGACACTGTTTGTCCTGCCGCTGCTTTATTCCTGGATCGAGCGACCGCAGAATTCGATGGGTCGAAAAGCCGCATAAAAACGAAAAAGGTTGGCATGCCTCGACATGCCAACCTGATTTCATCCATCCAACGGTCCCGATCAGGGCACCTCGTTGATGGCCGCCACGTTCACCGGCGTCTGGAACTTCTTGAGAACGGTACGGGTGGCATTGGCCTGGTTGGCGGTCTTGTCGACGACGTACATCGTAAACTCGCAGTAGCTGGCATTGAATTCCGCCGTGGCATAGCCGTAGTGGGCGCTGTCAAAGAACTTGCCGTGCGAGTTCAGTGCCGGATTGACGGCCATGCCGCTCAAAACGGCGGTGAAGGTTCCGTTGTTCAACTGGTCCGCCAAATTGGAGGAGGTGATGGCCGGAGTCATGTACTCAACACCGACGAGGTTCGTGTCGGCATTGGAGCTGTTGGCATAATCCACTTTGACCAGGCTCGCGTAGTAAGAATGGAAGTCACCGGATAGGACCACCAGATTTTTGACACCCGCCTGCTTTAACGCGCCGCAAATCACCGCCCGCTCATACTGAAAGCCATCCCAGGCGTCGTTATCGAAAGTGTACACCCCGGCCGTGTAGGCATACGGGGCATTCGCGGGAATCCCGAGGAACGCGTTGACTGCGGCGGCCAGTGCATCGTTCAGATACAAGGTAAACGGGGAAAATTGAACCTCGTTGCCCCAAACCTTCCAGAGAGCCGTCGAAGTCGTCACGGAATTGATGAACCAGGTCCGTTGGGTGGTTCCGAGCATGGTGCGATCGGCTGCTCCCTGCACGGAGGGAACCAGATGACTGATGTAGCGTTGAACGAATTGGCCCTCACCGAACGGGTGGGCGGACCGGTAGGTTCGTTCGTCCGTCATGAACAATTCCACCAGATTACCGAACTTGAACTTACGATAAATCGACAACCGCCCGAAAATATCCGTGGCGCTGAGGTTCAATCCCACCCGGGAGGGGGTGTACTCAAACCAGGCCTGCTGGCTGTCAAACTTCAACTGCCGCAACTTGTTGACCTTGTCCGCGTCGGCATTGAAGGGATGGTCGGGTGCCGCCTGGGAATTGTTGGCATAGTCATGATAGTTATCATTCGCCATTTCGTGATCGTCCCAGATGATGATCCAGGTGAAGTTTTCGCGTGCTGCCCTCAGGAAGGGATCACTCTGGTAGGTCTGATAAAGCTTGCGATAGTCGGCGATTCCCTGAGCCGTCTTGATGGTCCCGGTCGGGTCCAACGGCAGGTCGATATTGCGGTCTGTGTACGGCCCCGGCTGGAAGCTCGTGCCACCCACGGTTTCGTAGATGAAATCACCGACATGGACCACGAAATCGATGGTGGCATCGTTGGCAATGTAGCCATACGACGGATAATAGCCATTGGTGTAATCCTGGCAGTTCACCACCGCGAACTTGACCTTGTTGAGAGCGGCGTTGCCCGCCGGGAGCGTTCGTCCCCGACCGGTCCGACTCGTCACTCCGTTGTAGATAAAGCGGTAGTAGTAACTGGTGTTGGATTGCAGGAGGCCGTTGAAGTCGGCTCGAAGGGTGTAGTCCAACGATGCCTTGATTTGGGTGGCTGCAATCCGGGCCCGGAGGACCTTGTTCGCGAAGGTCGGGTCGGTGGCGATTTCCACCGTCAATGCAGCACCAATCACCACCGCCGCCGGGGCGATGCGGGTCCAAAGGACAAACCCGGTGGGTGTCGGATCACCCGAGGTGACGGATTGCGGAAAGACCAGATTGGGATCGGACGGCGAGACACCGGCTTCTGCGGTATCCAGGGACAACAAGGTGTACGAGGCGGCGAGGCCGAGTCCGGCGAGGCGGAGAAAACTCCGGCGATTCACATCACCACCGGCAACGGCAGGAAGAAGTTCTCCAGAAGTCGTGGATGGAGAGGGATTTTCAGGATTCATAAAAGGTGAAATCAAAGAGGAAGGTATAACTCAAAATGGGAAGGGACGGCAGGTCGGTCAGGCGGCCATCCGGGTGTTTCGACGCCACAAGGCAATGCCCAGCAGGGCGACGGCACTCAGTATGGCACTGGACGGCTCAGGCACGGGGGCCACTCCGGTCACCCGGATGTTATCAGCCGCCACGGTCGCCCCGCTATCAGCCGTTCCCCAGGCATAAATCCGGAATTCCACCGACTGACCTCCTGCGACAGCCACATGGGGCGAAAAGGTCTCGGTCGTGAAACTGGAGCTCAATGTTCCCGCAAGATCATCGCTGGAAAAACCAGTGAGGCTGGAACGGATGGCAAAATGGGTGGGTCCTCCATCGCCCCCGTCCTCCGGTCGTGCCAGCAAATCGAGTTGAACCGCGTCGAGCGTCAAAGCGGCGCCAGCGTTCAGTGTGAACGTGAAATAGCGGGAAGCGTCCAGCGTGGCTGCATCCCAACCGTTGCCCACGGCCGCCGGTTGAGGGTTTCCTTCCAGGGTGCTGTACGCAATGAAATGGTCCGGATCCCGGTCAAAGACCGAACCCGAGACACCCGGAGCCTGAAAGGATGGAGTTCCATCGAGACTATCCAGCGTGTAGGTGAGCAGGTCGGCGGCAAAAGCCGATCGGTGAGTGGCGGTGCCAACGACCACCATCAGCAGCAGAGAATGGAAATTTTTAGCCATGGAGGGAACAGTACCCGCCCGGGCGAATTTCTCATCCGCTCAGATGTAATAATCCGGTTTCAAATCGGTGCCAAAATGGTTGGATTTCCTATGGAGAGGAATCTGAAGGATCGTCCGGCATCGATCCTTTTGCCGCATCAGGTTCACGGAGCAGAAATGACCCGGAAATATTGCGGCTTTAAACCCACGGGAAATTCGCGATCCAACCGCCCGTCCACAGCCACAAAAGGCCCTCCTTCCGAAACCCAGTGGCTGAGATCCGCCGACGACTGAAGTTGATAGCGGGCGCCCATCACCAGGTGCAGGTCGAGGCGGACGCGGCTCACCGCCACCCCCAAGGCAGGCTCGACGGGAGGGAGGCCGATTTTAACCGTGGGTGCCGAAGTGTATCCGGAACCGGGGTTGCGGATGGTAATAGCCGTGACGACCCCATTGACGACGGTGGCCACCGCGGTCGCCCCCTTGCCCCCTCCCCCTACCAATTCGACGGTGGGCGCTGTGGAATACCCGCTCCCGCCCTCGGTCAGCACAACTCCCACCACGTGACCGCTCAATGCCCATTGGGCGAATCCGGTGGCGGCCCGGGGCGGCGACGGAGGAGGGGCAATGGTCAGCGTCGTCTTCGGCGAATACCCGGAACCGGGATTCACGATATGGATCGCGGTCACGGCACCGTTGACCACCGTCGCCGTCGCCTTCGCACCGGTTCCCGACGCATCCAAAAAGCTCACGTCGGGGGACACCGTATACCCTGAGCCACCGTCCGAAACCGTTCCGCCCACAACGAATCCATTGACCACCTGCGGAATCGCCCGGGCCGGCAGCGGGCGGGACAGGGTAATCGCGACGCTGCTATGACGGGCATTTTGACCGAACATGGGCCATGCAGAATGAGCGGGCCCGGCACCTGCCGTTTCGACAGCGACCACCTGCTCATTGGAGACACCCACGATTAATGTTCCATCCGCCAGAAGCACCGGGGATGAACTGGACGTCCTTCCGACCGAAACCGACCATTTTTTGGACCCGTTATCGGGATTAAGGGCGTAGACCTTGCCGTCCAGGGCTGCGGCGAAAATGGTACCGTCTGCACTCACCGCCGGAGTGGAATTCAGACTCCCGTCGAACCGGGTGGTCCAACGGGGCACACCGGTGGTACCATCCAAAGCCGTCAATCCATCAGGTCCAAGGGGAATCAACAGGGATCCATCCAATCCGATGGCCATCTGGGTGGAGGCGGAAGCCGTCAGGGGCCAGTACCATTTGAGCTTTCCAGTGGCACCGTCAAACGCATAGGCCGTTTGATCGGAGGCAGCGTCATAGACCGTTCCATCGGCCCCAATCACCACCCAGGAGGCTAGTTGACCACCCACCGATGCATCCCAGAGTTTCTGACCCGACGAAGGGTTCAAGGCATAAAGGTGACCATCTGAACCCGCGAGAAAGATGCTACCATCCACCCCAATGGCTGTGGTTCCGCCAGGCTGGAACGTCCATCGGGTAACTCCCGACTGGGAGTCCATGGCCACCAGTTGCGAGACCGACCGCTCTGACAGGTATAAGGTGCCGTCGGCTCCCAACGCCGGTGGCAAATCCACCCCGGAAATGCTGTCGATGATCCATCGGGTCGCACCTGTTGCGCCCTCCAGGGCGCACACATGGTAGATGAAGGACAGCATGTTGTCCCGATCCCGACTGGCCACAAAGACCAATCCGTCCAATCCCACGACTGGAGACGTGAAATGCCCCCCACTGATTCTGGTCTGCCATTGGGTCAGCCCCGTCACGGGCTCGATGGCGTAAACTCCGCCAGTATCGGTCGAAACATAAACCATGCCGTCTGGACCCACAGCCGGTGCCGAACTCACAGGGCCACCCACATTGGTCTGCCATCGGATGGCCCCCGCCATCTGGGCACGGATCTGACCGTGTCCCAGCGCCAGTCCCAGACACCACGCTGCCATCGATCGGGGAAACCGATGGATTGAAGTCCGGATCGGAGCCGTTGAGGACACTTTCAATAGGGAACGGGTGCTCATGGAGAAGGTTGAAAAAGTTTTGATCTTCCAATGACATAGGAATCTCTGGACGAAAGCACAAGGCGGAAATCAACCGATCCCGTTTCCACCGCACCACCCGATCCGACCCTTGAACATTTTACCGGGCTGACTAGGATTCCGTCGCGGTATTTTATTTCCATCCTCCATGAACAAAGCCATTTACAACGTCGGGGTTATCGGTCACGGCTGGGTGGCCTCCGCGCATATTCCCGCCATCAATGCCACCGGCAAGGCGCGGGTCACGGCCGTCTACAGCGCCCGGCCCCTGACGGACGCCGAACTGACCGCCAAATACGGCTACCCGGTCAAGGCCTACTCGGACCTGGATGCCCTCATTGGTGACCCGAGCCTGGATGTCATTGATATCTGCTCCTTTCCCAAGGAACATCCTGCCCAGTTCATCGCAGCCGCAAAAGCCGGGAAGCATGTCATCGTTGAAAAGCCGCTCGCCCTGAATCCGGGAGACCTCGCCCGCATGAGTCAGGTCGTGAAAGAAACCGTCATCAAGACCTGCGTGTGCTTTGAAGTCCGCTATTCCGCCCAATTCCGAAGCATCAAAGCGATTTTGGATGCAGGGCTCCTGGGTGAGATTCACTTTGCTGAGGTCGACTATTACCACGGGGTCGGACCATGGTACGGACAATTCCGCTGGAGCCACCTCAAGGCGGAGGCGGGCTCAAGCCTGCTCAGCGCCGGCTGTCACGCCATGGATGCCTTGTTGCTGTTGATGGGCGAGGCACAGCCGGTGGAGGTCACTTCCTACAGCACATCCTCCAAGAGCGCCTATTTTGCTCCCTATGATTTTCCAACCACACAAATCAGCATCATCAAATTTGCTGACGGACGGATCGGAAAAACCACCTCCTGCCTCGACTGTTTGCAACCGTACTACTTCCACACCCATGCCGTGGGGAGTCACGGTTCGCTTCTGGACGACAAATTCCATTCCACCAAGTTGGGCGGACTGAACAAAGCCAGATGGAGCCATCTTTCGTGCGGACTGGTGGACTCGGGTGACGTCAAGGACCATCCTTACGAGTCGCAGTTCAACGCCTTTTTTGACGCCCTGGCCACGGGCCAGGAAATGCCCCTGACATCGTTTGCCGATGCGGCCCGGAGTCATCGCCTCATCCACGCAGCCGACCAATCCGCTGTGGAGGGGAGACCCATCCGAATCGACTGACCGGGCATGGGAAAGCGCGTCCTGGCCATCGCCGCCCATCCGGATGACATCGAATTCCGGATGGCGGGCACCCTGCTCCGGCTCAGAAACGTCGGATGGGAACTCCATTACCTGAACCTCTCCTCCGGCAATTGCGGGAGTACCACCGACAATTCCGCGGATACGGCCCGTCGGCGGCGTTCCGAGGCACAGGCCGCAGCGACCATCCTGGGGGCGACCTGGCACCCCTCCTTCTGTCGCGATTTGGAAATCACCTACTCCATCGCCCGACTGCGTCGCCTCACCGCCATCATCCGCTCGGTGAAGCCGACCATTGTCCTGACCCATCCGCCCGTGGATTACATGGAGGACCACACGGCCACCTGTCGTCTGGCGGTGACGGCAGCCTTTTCAAGAGGCATGCGCAACTTCCGGACGGAGCCACCGACAGAGCCCTATTCGGAACCGGTGACGCTCTATCACTGCACCGCCCATGGACTCGTGGACCCTCTGGGTCGTCCGATGTTTCCCGACCACTATGTCGATACGACCGGAGTGCACGATCTGAAACTTCAGGCCCTGGCAGCCCATGCCAGTCAACAGGAATGGCTCGACGTCAGTCAGGGCATGAACAGTTATCTTCAGGCGGCCGACGATGAGTCCCGGGCCGTGGGCCTGGCTTCAAAGCGCTTTTTGCATGCCGAAGGCTGGTGGCGGCATACCCACACCGGCTTTTGTTCCAGGGAGGCCGACCCGCTTTTTGAAGCCCTTCACGGAAAGCATTCTGAATAACAGCTTTCCGCTACCTCCGGACGAACGGGCGAGGTCATGCGCCAGCGACGGTGGTCGAAATCGATATGGGGACTTGCAGGAGCGCGTCCGCTAAGGACCTCTTTCTCTGTGCTCTCTGAACCCTCTGCGGTGATTTCCTCTTCAAGACACCCGACCCGATCAAGGGCGGCATCGGAGACCGACAATTCACAAGCTCAAACGGCTTCGGAAATATTGGGCCTGGCGACGTGAGAATTCCACTTCAGGTCCTCCGCGCAAGCGGGCCTTGAGGCTTCCGCTGAACCACGATTCAATCCCTTCAATAAAGGTGACATTGACCAGTTGAGCCCGGTTTGCCCGAAAAAACAGGGAGTTGGGAAGGCGCGCTTCGAGTTGCGCCAGTGTTCGATAGAGCAACGGAGATTCGCCCCGAAAATGGATGCGGGTGTAGCTTCCTTCCGTCTCAAACAACCGCACTTCCCTCAAAGGAACAAACCAACACCGTTCCCCCTCCCGGATGAAGATGGGATCATTTTCTCCAAAGGGCATCTCACCTTCGACCGCCGATTCCGGTTCGGCGTGCTGGATTTCCGCTTCAGCCCCTGGAGCCGGAGTGGATCGAACCCTCCCCAGTGTTTGACCCAGGCGCTCGGGGTGAACCGGCTTGAGCAGATAGTCCACGGCGTTCACGTCAAAAGCCCGAAGAGCAAAAGCATCGTAGGCCGTGACAAAAACAATCCGGGGGAGTGGTGCCGGCAGGATGGAAAGGAGGTCGAACCCGGAACGTCCCGGCATCTGGATATCCAGAAACACCAAATCGGGCCGCACCCGTTTCAGCAGATCCTCGCCGGCCGAAGCCCCATCCGCTTCCCCGATAATTTCCACATCCGAATGATGCGCCAGCAACCGCCGGAGTTCCAAACGGGCCAGTTCCTCATCATCAATCAAGACGACCTTCATACCCGTTGGCTTGCTTCGCTGCTCCGGGCCTGAGGGATGTGCACTTCTGCGACGACCATTCCTCCGTCGTCCTGGCTCAGCCTGAGGGAGGCCCCCGGCCCGAACACCAGGCTCAGGCGCGACCGGGCATTGGCAAGGCCCACTCCCGCACCAGAGTTCCCCAGCTCGAGTCGCCCCGGATTGGTCACCGTCAATTCCAGAACATCACCTCGAAGCTTTCCGCGGATATCGATCTCCCCACCAGACTCCCGACGATCCAGCCCGTGCTTCAGGGCATTCTCCACCAGACCCTGCAAAACCAGAGGGGGCATCTGGCACTTCATGGTATCCTGATCAAAATGACTCCTCCATCGCAGGCGCGTCCCGCGCCGCAGGTGCTCGATATGAAGATAGTTTTGAGTTGTTGCCCATTCATCCGCAAGACTCACTGCCGAAAGTCGACTCGCATCCAGAGTGGATCGAAGCAGATCCGCAAGTCGCGTCACGGCTTCCCGGGCGCGGACGTCGGATTCAGAAATCAATGCCCTGAGGGAGTTGAGGCTGTTGAAGAGAAAATGCGGGTCCAATTGAGCCTTCAACGTTCGTAATTCCGCCTCGCTCAGAGCTGCCTTCAATCGGGCCCGCTCCAGGGAATCCATCCGTGTTTGTCGATAAGCCCGAATTCCCAGATAGAATCCGACCCAGATGACCATCAGCGGAATATCAATGGTCAGTCGGGCGGCCACCTCGGCGAATGAAATTCCCGGGACATACGGATTTGAGATTTGGGGGTATCGCGCATACAGCAGCAGCGTCACTACAACGCCGCTTAGGGAGAGCAAAGCGGCGAGCGCCAGGGTCCAGGGAAGCATCCACAGAGCAAAGGCGAGCCATGAAACCACCCTGGCCAGGTGGTTCACGACCACCACCCGCAACAAGTGCGACAGGATGAGCCCGGAGAGACTGTAGCCCAGCTGAAAAGCCAGCTGTGACTGAAGCAATCCCGGCGAAAGAACCGGATCAAAAAGGACCGGAACCGTGCCGATAATGAACACCGCACCCCAGCCGACTCCCTGAAGAAGCCAGTACATTCCCGTTCCAAACCAGCGTCGATGGAATGAATAGGCAGCCGGAGAAGTTCTCAGTGTACCGATTTCCGACATGGCAATGGGGGGTACCCTCCGAGGCAATGACATCGTGAATTCAGGGTGTCGGTCAAGCCCTACCCCCCAACGGGAAGATCCCTCACCGGTTGAACCGGGCATCGCTCAGGTAAGCACGGCTGGACGGATTCCTGAGGTAGTTGTTCAGCTCGGCGGCGGGAGCCCCCTTCAGCGTCACGTTGAAATAGGTCACCAGAAGATTTCGCGTGAAGACGACATTCTCGGAAGGATTGACTCCAAATCCGGCGTCCGGCTCATCCACCAGCGGACCCAACACGACTTTGTTCAACCAATAAAAGTCTCCATAGGTTACGTGGACGGTCATCGGCATGGTCACCAGCAAACTGCGCTTCTTCAATCGCGACCAGGCGGCTTCCATCGACGGATCCACCGTGGCTGAGAAGCTCGTTCGAATGATCAGGGCCTGGGTATTGAATCCCTGGAGGTAATCTTCACCCCAAATGGTTCCATCCAAAACGGCGGCGGCTCGAACGGCACCCGTGGTACCCGCCCATCGAAGCGCGGCGGAGGCTCCGAACGAATGTCCGAAGACTCCCACCCGCCCCCAATCCAGTGAGCTC
>CAIPFS010000089.1 GCA_903864375.1 uncultured Verrucomicrobiota bacterium | reverse complement strand
GAGTAAAAGAAGACGCAGACTTTGGAGTGTTCCAGAGGGGCGTTGAGCGAGACGCATTCGTCAAGGGCCCCGATGGTCAGGAGGACTTCATCGGGGAAGTCTGGCCGGGCAAGTCCCGGTTTCCAGATTTTCTAAAATCCGAGACGCGCTCCTGGTGGGGGGAGGAACAGGCGGCTCTCCTGCGACTCGGTGTGGCCGGTGTCTGGAACGACATGAACGAGCCGGCGAATTTCGCGCGCAGCGACAAGACCCTGGACCCGACATGCCGACACGGTGGTTCGCCGGCGAAGACGCCTCATGGGGAAGTCCACAATGCCTACGGTTCGGAAATGGCCCGGGCATCACGCGAGGGCATCTTGCAGCACGGCGGCGGGCGACGACCATTTGTCATCACCCGGGCCGGTTATGCCGGTGTCCAGCGGCATGCTCTCGTCTGGACCGGCGATAATTCCTCCTGTTGGGAGCACCTGCGCGACGTCATTCCCGAACTGTTGAATCTCTCCCTCTCGGGTGTGCCATTTTGTGGAGCGGATGTGGGTGGCTTTCTGGGTGATTGCCCACCTGAATTATTTGTCCGTTGGTTTCAATTGGCCGTGTTGACCCCGTTTTTTCGTAATCACAGCAATCTGGGAACCCGCGCTCAAGAACCGTGGGCCTTTGGCTCGGAGATCGAGGGAATCTGCCGTGCCTATCTCCATCTGCGCTATCAATGGCTGCCCCATCTCTACTTGCTGCTCGCGGAAGCTCGCGAGACCGGTGCCCCCCTGATGCGCCCCCTTTTCTGGCATTATCCCAACGATCCCCGGTCGGTTTCCTGTGGTAGTCAATTCCTGGTGGGACGCGATCTGTTGGTCGCCCCGATCCTCGAAGCCGGTGCCGCCGCCCGGTCCGTCTACCTCCCTCCCGATATGTGGTACGATTATTGGACGGGGGAACCCATCCAGGGTGGTGAAGATATCCTGACCGAGGCACCGCTCGACCGGTTGCCTCTCTTTGTCCGGGCCGGTGCCATCCTGGCTTTGGGCAGCGTGGGGGCTTGGGCTGGATCCGAGGACCGATCGGTGATCACCCTCGCGTGCTGGCCGGGTACCGATGGCGGGTTGGACTGGTATGAGGATGATGAAGCCACTGAGGCCTATCAGCAGGGAGGCTTCCTGCGCAGGACCATTCGTTCGGTTCGGCGACGATCCCGTTTTCGAATCGATTTCTCGGCAGTGACGGGAACTTTTGTCAGCCGGGTTCAAACCTGGCGGATCCGGGTTCATTGCTGCGGGATCCGGGCAAAGGCCCGATTTGTGGGAGTGGCTGGAACCGCATCGATCGATGCAGATTCCGGCGTTTTCGAGATCGACATTCCCAACCCAACGGGCGAGATGTCGGTGGAATTGATTGGAATATGAAATCACTGCCCTTGCTGCCGATGACCCTTCTGGCTTCGGTCTTGTCGACCGGGTGCACCTCGTTCGAGTCGGACTGGAAGGCCACCACCCGGTATCCAACGCCGCCGGGCGACATTACCGGTCCCTGGATTGGGACCTGGCAGAACACCAACAACGCCCATGGCGATCAGCTTCGAGCGGTGATCCGCCGGGTGGGATTGCACGAATGGCAGGCCCATTTTCATGCGCACTATGGTCGGTTGCTGACCTTTTCCTACCGGGCGCAATTGACCGGTAACGAACAGGAGGGCCGGGTTCAGTTCACTGGCGAGCAGAACCTCGGCTGGCTGGCCGGAGGGACCTTCCGCTATGTGGGTGAGGCCAATCCGACCAATTTTTTTTCCACCTACGAGAACGTCTACGACTCCGGAACTTTCACCCTCCATCGGCCCTAGTTCGCCTCTCCGATGGATGTCCCCCCTGCGGAGGGACTTGTGTTCGGAGGTACGTCCCGCCCATGCGGGGATCATCACATCCCCTGGTCCAAAGACAGCTCGACCCAGGCCGCCAATGAACCGACCGCGGGTGATATAGGAAACAACAATGGCGAAGAATTGGGCTATTGGCGGCATCGGAGGAGATCCGAACCTCCGCGGCTCACCAGGAGGTTCGCCCTACCATTGCTTTATTAACTATCGATGCAACCGATTGAATATAGCTCACATCGGTAGCGAGGCTCCAGCCGATCCGCGGTGGTTCGTCCGGCGCCAATTTCGGATGGGCGAAGCCAATAGGCCGTCTGCAGGACCAACTTACCCCGGAATGTGATCTCCTGATCGGTCAGCGCGGTCTCACGAGCGGGGGCTTTCAGATGTCGGTTCCGCCTCCAGAACCGGGGCGGCCGACTGTTCCACGGGCCCTGTCGTTGCCGGAACCTCGGCGGCCTGCGCGGCAACCCCATGCGGCAAAGGCAACTGGGCTGCATCCGCCGTCACCACGGATTCCGGTCGCACCACCGGGATGCGCCTCAATTCGTCCGCAGCCGGGAGTCCGTCCAGGTGGGCAAGGCCGAAGTATTCCAAAAAGGCGGAGGTGGTCCCATATTGCATCGGGCGACCCACAACGTCGGCCCGCCCGACCTCGTCGATGAGCCCGCGTTCCTTGAGGGTGGCGATGACTCCATCCACCGCCACGCCGCGAATCTGCTCCATTTCCGCGCGGGTCACCGGTTGCCGATAGGCGATGACGGCCAGTGTTTCCAGCGCGGGCAGGGAAAGCCGGGTCGGGCGGTTCTTCACCCCCAGAAACGCACGAACCCACGGGGCGAACTCGGGCAGGGTGACGAACTGCCAGGCTCCCGCGACGCAGGCGACCCGGTAGCTGCGGGCGGCCGATACATAATCCTGGGACAACTCTTCCAGGGCCGCCTGAATCCGCTTGGGGTCCAGCTTCCGGAAGGCACGGGCTGCTTCAGACGCCCCTTCCTCCTCTGCCGCCTTGCCCAGAACCTCGCGCAATTCAGTGACCGAAAGCGGTTTTGGCGCCGCCATCAAGAGCGACTCGAGGATGTACTTCAGTTCGGTAAACAGTAGCTGCTGGTCCATGCGGTTTTCTTCAGGCCGACAGCGGCAATTCCAAGGGTGCGGGGGTGGGTGCTTCCGGAACGATCTCTGCCGGTGGCGGCTCGGGTTCTCCGGTGAGGGCAGGGGCAGCGGTGATCTCTATCTCCCCAAACTCAGCCCCCTGCGTCAGGCGCACCTGCCGGAGACGCGTCAGTTCCAGGACAGCCAGAAAGGTGACCACCACTTCGAGGCGGCTGCGGGCTTGTAAAAATAATTCGGCAAAACCGACACGGGAGCGCTCAAGCAACAATGCCCGGAGCGATTCCAGCTTTTCGCTGACGGTATGAGGGTCGGCCTCAATCTCCCGGACGTTGTCGCGGTTCTTGAACCGCTTGAGGATTTCATTGACCGCGCCAATCAGGTCAAACACCGAGGCTTCAACACCCCCGCGGGCGGGTGCGCTCGGAAGTTCCACCCGGGCTGCCCGACGCTCATACACCAACGCCTGGTGTTCCTCGTAGGTCTGGAGCTGGCCAGCGGCATCCTTGAACTTTTTATACTCCACCAGGCGACGGATGAGTTCCCATCGGGGATCTTCTCCGTCTTCGACGGATTCCTGAACCACCACCTGCTTGTCGACCGGCAGCAGTTCCCTGCTCTTAAGATACAGGAGATTGGCCGCCATCACCACGAACTCCCCGGCCACCTCCAGATCCAGGTCCCGCATCTGTCCCAGATAGGCGAGGAAGTCTGCGGCGATTCGGGTCAGGTTGACCTGATAGATGTCCACCTCCTGCTTGCGCACCAGATGGAGCAGCAGGTCAAGAGGACCCTCGAAGACCTCAAACTGGACGCGATATTCACTCATGAAAACCGCAGCCGACAGGGTCCGCGGGAGCAACGGGTTACCACATCGCCGCCCCCTTTGGCAACGGCGGCGTGGACCTTGCCGCGGTTCGGATGAGGCGGAGTGTTCGAAAACCGTGGAACCGTCCTTCAACAACTGACCTGTCCCTTAGTTGGACTCCATCGGAAGCCTGGTCGCCATTTTCGTGGGGGGACCAGCCCGATGGCGTGAGTCATGAACTTTAAGCTTGACGCACGACGTTGGTTCAGAACGGCACAGTCTGTCCCACTGAATGGGAGACGATTCTGTGTAAGTGGCTGATTATCAGTGCCAATTCTGATCCCGGGGAAGAACCGGTTTCCGGCATCTCCCATGCACTAAGTGAGTCAAGGCGGTCCCGGACGGGGTTGCCAACAACAAATCAACTT
>CAIPFS010000088.1 GCA_903864375.1 uncultured Verrucomicrobiota bacterium | reverse complement strand
CGCAACGTCGGCCAGCCGCAATGCTTGGGGACGGGGTTCAACCGGGCCGACAGGGATGTCGGCGCTACGCCGTGAGGACACGCAGCCTTGGTCGCTCGGTGGCTGGTTCAAGGAGAGCCCGCAGAGACTAGTTCCGCTGCACGGCACGGACCAGACTTTCGAGAACCCACCGACCGTCGGTGCTTCCGAGGATCGATTCGACGGCGCGGTCCGGGTGGGGCATGAGGCCTGCGACATTACCCGCTTCATTGATCACCCCGGCGATGGACTCGACCGAACCGTTGGGATTGGAGTCATCGGAGGTCTGGCCTTGGGCATCACAGTATTGCCACAAGATCTGGCCCCGGGTCTTCAGGAGGGCGAGCACGTCCGGGGCGGCATAGTAGCAACCCTCTCCATGGGCGATGGGCAGCCGTAGCAGTTGATTCGCAGGTATCTGAGAGGTGAACCGTGTGTCGTGACGCAGGGTCTTTAGATGAACCATCTCACAGCGAAACTGAAGGCTCCGGTTCCGAATCAAAGCGCCCGGCAAAAGACCGGCTTCGCAGAGAATCTGAAACCCATTGCAGATGCCGAGGACGGAACCCCCTTGGGCGGCAAATTCCGCGACCGCCTGCATGATGGGGCTGAAACGTGCGATGGCCCCGCAGCGGAGGTAGTCGCCATAGCTGAATCCACCGGGAACGATGACCGCGTCGGCACCGGCTAGGCTGTCGGACTTGTGCCACAGGAGTCGGGCGGAATGACCGAGGGACTGAGCTGCGTAAACGCAATCCTGATCGCAATTCGAGGCGGGAAATTGAAGGACGGCAAACTGCACGGTGGGGGAGGGGATGGGAGGTTGGTGACCGTCAGCCGTTATTCGAGGACGAGTTGGTAATCTTCGATCACCGGATTGGTGAGGAACCTCCGGCAGGCATCGTGCAGGGACTCGAGAGCCGCCTTGGGTTCTGCGTCGGGGCTGAGCTCCAGTTCGAGGTACTTTCCGACGTGTACGGCGGTGATGTTGGTATGGCCAAGATGAGCCAGCGCGTTTTGGACCGCCTTGCCCTGGGGATCGAGCACGGCCTTCTTCGGGGTGATATGGATTTTCGCCTTCATGACACGGCAATGCCGCGAGGGAGGACTGTGGAAAGGATCGGTCCCGCTGGGAAGTGATTTCGACGACCGGAAAAATGCCGGCGCCATGCATCCAAACTTCGGGCGGCATCGTAGATAGACCGAACAATGATTCTCACCCTGCAAAAAACCATGAACTCAACCCGCCTTGTCGGGGCCACCTTGATGGTCCTCGGAACCCTTGCTGTGGAAGCCTCAAGCCATCGAGAGGCACCCTTGATCACCGGCCAGCCCAAACTGGATGGGACCGACTTCTACCTCTTCGGCAGCTATGAACCCGGTCGATCCAACTATGTCACCCTGGTTGCTGACTACATCCCCCTTCAGGACAGCTACGGCGGTCCCAACTACTTTCAACTGGATTCCAACGGTTTATACGAAATCCACATCGACAACGATGGCGATGCCCGGGAGGACCTGACCTTTCAATTCCGTTTCACCAATACACCCCGGGGTATTGCCCTGCCGATCGGGCCCGCGGGAAACCAGCGGACCAATTCGGTCCCGGTCCTGGCCGTTGGACCGATTGTCGCCGGCAGCAATGGAGCCCTCAATGTGGATCAGACCTACACGGTGACCCTGATCAAGGGTCCCCGCCGCAGTGGCTTGGCGGTGCCGATTCCGGATGCGAAGACCGGTTCAACGATCTTTACCAAACCACAGGATTTTGTCGGGGAGAAGACCTTCCCGGACTACGGGTCCTATGCCGATCAATACATCTACACCATCACTCTTCCGGGAACGACCAACGTGGGCCGGTTGTTTGTGGGGCAACGCAAAGACCCGTTTGTCGTCAATCTTGGGGAAACCTTCGATCTCGTGAATTACGCGCATCCGGTGGGGGAGCAATTCGCGAAGACCACGCGAAGCGATCTGGATGACAAAAACATCACCTCCATCGCGGTCGAAGCCCCCATCGCCTGCCTGACCGCGGGCAACGACCCCGTGATCG
>CAIPFS010000087.1 GCA_903864375.1 uncultured Verrucomicrobiota bacterium | reverse complement strand
CCGGGACGCAAGAGGCCTGAACAACTTATCGTCTTTGATGCCAAGAGTGAAATCGTTCCGAAACTGAATGCTCTGGGGTATTCTGTCGAGCTGCCAAATCGCTCCAAGAAGGAACGGGATGAATCTGAGGAAAAGAACGTCTGGCTGCTGAATCCATTCGATAAGCGGAGTTGTACTTGGAATATCTCGGAAGCGGTCGAGACGCCGCTCATGGCTCGACATTTCGCTGCATTGATCGTGCCGGAGGAACCAGGAAGCACCACCCCTTTCTTTTGGTCAGCGTCCCGGCAACTGGTTTACGCCGTGATCGTTGGCCTGTTTCGGTCCCCCACCTACGCAAGAAGGAAGTCGTGGGATTTGCGGGATTTATTGTCCGCATTGGCTAGTCGAAAACGGATTGAGGCCATCACCTCCTTCGATCCCCGTGCCAAGGAATTGGCCCTGGGCATTCTCAATGTCAAGCAAGACTCGGATGCCGTCATCGCCAGTCTTGCCACCAAGCTGTCACGGTTTGAAGAAGTGGCTGCGCTTTGGCACGCCACGCCGGAGCCCCGGTTGTTTTCCATTCCGAAATTTCTCAAAAAACCGGGCGTCCTGATTATTGGAAACGATCCGGTGTTCCGGGAAAGCCTATGGCCCATCAATGCCATGCTCCTGAAATCGCTCGCCCAGGAAATTCTGCGGGGCGCAGAAACCCAGGAGCCACGTCACTGGTTTGTACTCGATGAATTTCCGGCGATGGAACGGGTGGAGGCAATTCAAGATTTGGTCAATCGAGGCCGAAGCAAAGGGGCTTCGGTTCTTATTGGAATTCAGGGGATTGACCGCCTCAATGAAATCTACGGGCAACACGGTGCCAATGACCTGCTGGAACAGCTCACGCACAAGACATTTTTCCGGGCAGGCGGACCTGCAACGGCACAATGGATCGAGAGCTTCTTTGGCCAATACCGGCGCACTGAGGAATCGTACGGGACAAACAGGAGCAAGGAGGGAACTTCGCATTCCACCAATTGGGGTACTGCCGAGCGGTCCATGTTCCTGGCCTCCTTTTTCATGAACCTTCCGTTTACCGGCCCGGGCAAACCGTTCGTTGCGGTCCACGACATTCCGTCGCTTGAAAAAACCGTGATCACCCGGCGACACTTCGACGAAGTGAATTCCTGGAGAGTGAAGCCGGCAAATGTTGAGGCAGTCATGGGGCGCACCAGCATCTTCGAGCAAACCCTTGCTGGCTGGGATAGTACCGAGGCGGCTGAATTCTGCGGCAACCCGAGCCCGGCCGCCGATCCCGAGGCTGGCGACCCACCTCAGGAGTCAAAGTCCAAACCAACGAAAAAATCTCCACCCGACGATTCCCTTCCGCGACGCAAGGACCAATGGCCCGATTAAAATCCTTCATTATCTTGGATCATCACCATCCCAACCCCTATGGCAGATCAACCTCAAATTGGATCGAATTCTGGTAAACCATCACCCCGTGGCGTTCCCTTGTGGGTAGCCCTCGCAGCCCTGTTGGGCCTCGCAGTCGTTGCAGGCGGAGTCCTTGTCTTCCTGATGCGTCAGGCGAGCAATGACAAGGCGAAGTTGGAGGCGAAAATGGCGGCATGGCAGTTAGAACAAGGGAAGGTCGAGATTGCCAAACAGAAGGCGGAGGAACAGGCCAAGCTGGCGGTCGCACGGTCCCGGCAAACCGATGCTCTCGCACAAGTTCGCCAGGCGACGAACGTCATTGGGCAACTTTTGAAGGGTCTTCAGGAATTGGACCGGGACGCGACGTCGTTGCGCACGAGCGACGCTGGAAAACAGGCGGCCAGGTTTCCCGATCTCGTGGTCTTGGCGCGACGGCTTTATGATGTGGACCTCAAGGCGATAGCCCCTCAATCGACCGCCATTTCCAAACTCGAAGGCGAGCGGCGATTGGAAAATCAGCTGGTCACATCTGCCGGTACTGCATTTGAACCCGACGCGACCTTCACGACTACCGCCCAGTCGGACACCCTTTGGGCCAACCAGGAACTTGCCAGGATCCAGCAAATTCGCTCCGTGCTGACAACCCTCATCAGCGAAGCCAAAATCAAAATCCCGCCGTCGGATTCCACCGGTACGATCACCCTGGAAGCGGCTATTGCCGCCCTAAATCAAAGTGATGCGGCAGCTCGTGAGCGCGCCATCGTCGCCAAGACGACGGATGCGAATGCTACCGCAAACACTGTCGTGGCGGCAGCGGAAGCGGAAAAGATTCTCAAGGAGGCGAAGGCCAAGGCGGATGCCATCGTGGCTGAAGCCAATGCGCAGGTGGCCAAACAAGCGCAGGAGGCAAAGGTTCGCGAGGCCCAACTCCAAATCGATGCCAGCAAAGCAAATGTAGCCGTCGAACGAGCGGCGGAGGAGGCAAAGAAGGTCCAACTCCGGGCGAGGCTAACGGATCCCTCCGTGCTTTCCCAACTCGCGCCCTTTACGACTCCCGGCTATCTCCAAATGGATGGGCGGAACTCCTACGAAAAACGACCGCTCTCCTACAGTGGCCTGCTCCAGCACGGTGCCCTGAGCCAAGATGACGCCGGATTGACCCGCCTCTTTCGGGTGTTGGTGAATGGGAACGACAAAGTCCGTCCACGCTCCCGCTTTTCCGTGGGATGGAAAAGCAACACGGAAGAGCATGAACGGGTCGTGGCCATCCAACGACTCCTCATTGAGCTTGGTCCGACCATGGTGGAGCAGGGGTTACTGGATCCGTGACCCTTCGCACGTTCTTAAATTCAAGATTGTTACAAGTATTTTTCGCAAAGAATGATTTTGCCAACCACATCCCAATTAACCTAGGGTTAATCGGAAGTGGTGGCCCAATTTTTCAGGCTGCGTAACCATATTTGCTTAATGGCTGAGGCACGAACAAAACAGCACGTACCGATCTTCGTAGGTTCGACTTTTGTCGATTTACAGGGCTATCGCAATTCGGCCCACAGAGCACTTCAGCGCTTGGAGACCATCGTGCGTGGAATGGAGTATTTCGGCTCAAAACCAGGGAGTCCGATTGAGGAATGTTTGGT
>CAIPFS010000086.1 GCA_903864375.1 uncultured Verrucomicrobiota bacterium | reverse complement strand
CGTCTTGAACGGCAGGTCGGAAATCCCGGACATCGTCGTTTCCAGCACCACACTGAACGCACCCATTTGCAAACCCACAATTCCCGCAATCATCGCTCCCGCCCACAAGCGGGCTCCCCCCTGTGCGTTCCCCACGATAGGCTTGTAGATCAACGGGTAGGCGATGAAGGCGGGGAACACGCCCAGGTTGAAGATGTTGCAACCCAGCGCGAGCAAGCCGCCGTCGGCGAACAAAAGTGCCTGCACGGTCAACACCGATGCGATCACCAGAAACGCCGCATGTGGCCCCAACAATATCGTCAGAATCATTCCACCGCCCAAGTGCCCGATCGACCCCGTGCCCGGTATGGAAAAATTGATCATCTGTGCCGCAAATATGAAGGCGCCCAGAACCCCCATCATCGGAACCAATTTGTCATCCAGCGTCTGTCGAACCTTGCGGGCGGACCAAGCCAACAATCCCGTGCTTGCCACCCACATTGTTCCACCCACAGCCGGTGAAATCAGAGCATCCGCCATGTGCATGATCAGTTTCTTCTATTTGTTATTGTTGTATCGACCGGTTCCGCTTCGTTCACGTTGAGGAGGCGTCCTCCCATGGAAATGCCGGTCGCCGACAAGAGGGCCATCGACCCCATCGCCCCGCATCTTGCCGCACGTCCCCCTCGCTCGATCTTTTTCATGCTGCGCGTTGACGGGTGTACACGTATTCAGAAAATGTAACACGCACAATAATAAAAATTGAGAAAAAATAACACCTGGAATCCAACCGCTCTTGGAGCAATGGAGTGTCAAGGCTCAGGGCAGTCTCGTGCCGGTAGTGCCCGCTGCGAACGAGACGTGCTTGAGGCCCTTGACTGCCTTCAGGCCTTTGACGATGGCATCGATCACTTTCGGTTTGCCGCGCACGGCGACGATCTCCATGCAGTTGTCGTGGTCAAGGTGGATGTGCTGGGTCGAGATGATCGCGTCATGACTGTCATGCTGGACATCGGTGAGTTTCTGCTGGATGTCGCGCTTGTGGTGGTCGTAAACGAGCACAATGGCACCGACGACCTCCTTGCCTTCCTGCCATTCGCCGCGCACCAGGGCATCTCGGATCAAGTCGCCCACCGCCTTGGATCGGGTTGGGCAACGTTCGGCCTTGATTTTCCGGTCGAACTTATCGACCAGATCCTGTTCGAGTGAGACGCTGAATCGTACAATTGCCATGATTTCGGGTAATTTGCTTTGGGTGTAATGGCATTGGGTTAGCTCAATGAGCGAAACAGGACCTAAGATGAATGGTGGGGCTCTCTGTGATCTTGCTCATGGAGCAGGTTGTAACCATTCCTGAATCGTCTGCCAAGCTGAAACCGGGACGTTCAAGGACGTTCCTCCCGCCCGTCACATTTATCAACTCGGTACCACTGAAGCCGCAACGCCTCCAACGGCCCCCACAGCGTGGCTTGTCCTATGTCGGTGACGCTCCAATAGGTCGGCACCCCCGTTCCGCCGTGACAGGGGATGATGATACTGAGCGAGTCGCGCTTGTGTCATAAAGAGCACACGTTCCCATGGCCATCCGGATTCAGCGACGGCGAACACCTTACGAAACCCATGATACCCCAAGCCATCAACCGGTGAAGCTGTGATCAAATGGCGTTCAATACTGCTTTCACCTTGTGTCTCAAACCGCTAATCTAGCAGACGATGAGTTATCACTTAAAAACCAAGCGCGGCTACTCCTTCCCGGCGGTCTCCAGCGCGATGCAGAAGGCGATCCGTCGCGGTGACGCGAAGCTCGCCGGATATTGGGCGCTCGAACTTTGGACCAGCGGATTCGGCCAGTATGACTGGCGCCGTCTGCTCACCGTGAGCGCGGAGGATTGCTGGGG
>CAIPFS010000085.1 GCA_903864375.1 uncultured Verrucomicrobiota bacterium | reverse complement strand
AATGCCTTGAGGGCAAACTGATCGTAGGCGGTGGTGAAGATGACCCGGGGGTGCGGGGGCATCAGGGATTCCAAAAGGTCAAATCCCGTGCCCCCAGGCATGCGGATATCCAGGAACAACATCTCAGGCGACAGCACCTCCATCAGGTTCGCCGCTTCCCTGACATTACCGGCCTCTCCCACGACTTCGATTTCGGGATGGGCTGATAGGAGCTGTCGAAGCTCGTGTCGTGCCGGCGGTTCGTCGTCGATAATCAGCGCTCTCATTGCCGGGCGGAAGGGGATGACGTCGACATCGGGACTACCATCGGAATCCGTACCACCGCTTCGATGGTCCCGGGTGTTGATTGGTGAAGTTCCAACGACGCTTTGGAACCAAAGATCAGGTTGAGCCGAATACGAGAGTTTTCCAAGCCCAGCCCTCCGGCATGGTTTCTGGATTGCCGGTTCGGTGCCTCTCCCTGGCTTTGACTCAGCCGTCCCGGATTGGAAATGCGGATTTCCAGGGTCCCTCCCTCCCGAACGGCGTTGACAGTGATGCGGCCCCCACCTTCGTTCGGTTCTATGCCATGTTTGACTGCATTTTCCACCAGCGTTTGAATCAGCAGCGGCGGAACCGGATCATCGGCAACAGCATCCGCCATATGGACGTGAACCGACATTCGATCACAATGCCGACGCTGCTCCAGCGCAAGGTACTGGCGGACGGTTTCCATCTCCATTCGCAGCGGAATGGTGGACTCTCTCGTTTCATAAAGAGTCGTTCGCAAGACGCTGGCCAGTTCGTTGACGGCCTCACGCGCTGAGGTGGCTTCGAGAGGAATCAGTGAACGGATGGTGTTAAGGCTGTTGAAGAGAAAGTGCGGATCGAGTTGGCCGCGTAATGTCTCCAACTGGGCATGACGGAGGGAAGATTCCAGTCGGGCCTGTTTCAGTGCGGCCCCTTGGTACGCCCGATAGTAGTGAAACCCAAAATAAGCAATCGACCATCCAACAAAAATCAGACTGCTGAACGCCACCAGGGAAACCGAACTGTCGAACCATTCCTCTGGAGGCACTTCAATGCCCTGGACAAGGATGGCAATGGGTCCGGCCACCAAGGTAATGATTAATCCACAGAAGATGCTGGCGACGATGACGCGAAGAACGAGTGAACCGATCCCTTTTGAATGCCATTCCCTCGCCAGCGCCAGCGCCCGGAGTCCATGGGTGATCCCCATCCCCAACGCCACGAAGCCTACCAACCAGGCCACCCAAACCCACCGACGAACGGTGGGCGGATTGGTATCTGTCAAAAACTCAACCAGGCCGACCGTTCCCCAACCGCCCGTTTGACATATCCAATAGGCACGCCCGCCGACCAGCCATCGTCCCGGCGAACTTGCGCGGACGTAGGGCGAGGATTCGGTTGGCACGTCACCGGCATTCAACCCGGTCAATGTATTTGAAGGTCGATGCCGGGGAAAGGTTGAAACCTCGGGTTCCACCCATCCGGGAGACGAGCGGGGCATCCCGCAGGCGGAATTCCAAAGGGCGAAACTGGCGAACCCACGTCACCTCGATCCTGCGGTCCTGGGGATGGCTTAGTGGCAACGCCATCCAATGGGAAGTGGTTTGGATCGCCGGAGGCTCCCCGAAGGACGGCAATGTCCCCACTATGGGGTGGTGGCGGCGAAAACGGTTCCGAGCCGGAGTTTCAAGCCAGCGCCCCGAATCAGGAGGGCGTTCTGGCCGAAAACCACGCCGGAAGGCCGTTCACTTCGACGATAGCGCGCCAGCGTCTTGAGCGGTTCAACGCCGACCTCGCCGGTGAGATGGTGGGTGGCGGTGATGCTGCATCGGGTGCAGGGCTTCACCAATCGAAGCTCGATTCCCGGCGCACCCAGGGAAGGGGCAACGTCCTCGATGTAAGCCGGGCCTCCGGCGATCACCAGATTGGTCCGAAACCGTTCCATGGGCAGCGGGTCGCCTTCAATGCGTCGGTTGAGGTCTTCCAGGGATTCCTCGGAAATCACCAGAATCGGATAAGCATCCGAAAAGCGGTTCTCCGCCTCAACGTCACCGGTCCACTCCCGGTTGCTCAACCGCTGGAATTCCTCTGGATACCGCACCAGGAACAACGTCCTCCCCAAGGCCCGGGAAAACCAGTCCGCAGCCTCAGCCCCCTCATCCAGGGCGTTCAGGGTATCTCGCCAAACCTGGACCGTCCGACGCGTCCCAGGCCGGTGTTCCAATGGCACTTGCAGGGTCGGAAGGCCTGGGGCCCGAAGGATCAGGGCTGTGGCGGATAGCTCGGTGCTGATCCGTGCCATGCGGGGTTCATCGCGTTGGGTGAGAAAGCGCCCGTTTGGGTCAACCACCATCCATTCGCGGTCCCGGGCAAGACCTCGGGTTGTCAGCTCCGCCTCGGTGAGGGGAATGCCGCGGCAGGATTTCACCGGATAAATGAAGAGGCCGGTCAGGGTCAGCAGGTGTTCGGTGGCCATAAATTTCAGAGCATCCGCAAGATACACCGGTCGTCGGGAGGGGGTCAAAGCGGGAGAATTTCCTTGCGGGTTTTTAAATTCTTTGAAGCCTGTTCGGAAACATTTCACCTCTATTCGACATGGAAGTCAAACTGGCCTGTGACTGCGGGCAGCATTACGCCTTCGACGTGGAGCCCGTGGACCGCCGGATGCCGGTGCCCATCCAATGTCCTGCTTGCGGAAACGATGGAACGCCCCTGGCAGACGCGTATCTGGAGCAGCACTTGCCGCCTCAGCCGCCCCAATCCGTTGCGAAACCCGGTGCGATTCGGCTGTCAACCCCGCCGGCCGAAGCT
This sequence comes from uncultured Verrucomicrobiota bacterium, assembly GCA_903864375.1. Taxonomy (GTDB): domain Bacteria; phylum Verrucomicrobiota; class Verrucomicrobiia; order Limisphaerales; family UBA9464; genus CAILNN01. Next base: position 375 of record CAIPFS010000085.1, on the reverse strand, counting down.
CCAACCCGATCCGCAGTGTTGGCGCCCCCTCCCCCGGCCCATCTTCCTCCGACCCACCCTGCCTCGTCCGGACCCGGCGCAAAATCGGCCCCGACCGGATCCTACCTCGACCGCATGCCGGACGCCCCGACGTTCAGCCTGCTCCGGGGCGGCATTGGAGCATTTCTTGGGGCCGTCGTCAGCTCAGCCCTATTAATAGGGCTTTCCGTCGCCATCGGATTCCGGTTTCCGCTCTTTGGCGTCATCATCGGGTACCTGACGGGAATCGGTGCCCGCTGGATGGCGCGTGGCACGGACAATTCACTGGGAATTGTGGCGTCAGCGATCGCCCTGCTGGCGGTGACGGGCTCCCTGGTGTTTCTCTTTGGCAGCTTT
>CAIPFS010000084.1 GCA_903864375.1 uncultured Verrucomicrobiota bacterium | reverse complement strand
GAAATTTCAGCGCCTTGCGGCATCATCCAGGGTGCCGCCGAGGACCTGATGATTGAGCAGCCCATGCACGGCCACCAGCAGGGTGTGACCACCGCTGACAATGAGGGCCACATGGGGTTGAAATTCATTCCATTGGACCGCAAGGGCGCTTCCGCCAATCCAGGGAGAATACAAGTGGGCTTCGTGATGATGAATGCCGAAAAGGGGAAGCGCCAAAGCGTAGGCCATCGACTGCGCCGCTGTATAGCCCGCCAGGAGGGCTGCCGGCAGCCCGGGTCCTCGTGTGGCAGCAATGGCCTGAATATCGCTTAGGGCGACTCCGGATTCCCGCAGTGCGGTCCGGACCATGTGAACGAGGTTCCGCTGGTGCTCCCGAGTAGCCAGTTCTGGAACGACACCGCCGTATTCCGCATGAAGCTGGGTCTGGGAAGCCACGCAATTGGCCAAAACCCTCCCCCCGGAGACCACGGCGACAGAGGTTTCATCGCACGAGGTTTCTATCCCCAGGATCATGTTGTTCGTCCAGACCCCGCCATTAGTTGACGGAGGAATGAGGAAATTTGGCGGGAAGTTTGTCGGTCGTCTTGCGTCCGAAAAGATTGATCCCTTTCAGGAGATCGCCGGCCCGTTCCAATTGCACATCGCGGTTATCTATCACCAATTCGCGGAGGTGCTGACGCTTTTCGGGGTCATACGAGCGAAGAACTTCGTCGAGGTTGGTTTCGCCTCCGGGAATTCGCCGGAGCTGAACGGCCAGCTCTTCGTCGTCGCTCATGGGAACGATGATGTCCGGGGTGATCCCTTTTTCGTGAATCACCTGATGGCTGGGGGTATAGTACTTGGCCGTGGTCAGGCGAAGTGCGGAACCGTCCGGTAACGGAAGAATGCTCTGAACAGAGCCCTTTCCGAAGGTCTGTTCTCCGACAATGACCGCACGCTTGAGATCTTTCAGGCAGCCGGTGACAATTTCCGAGGCACTCGCACTCCCGCCGTTGACGAGAACAACCATCGGCAGGTTTAACCGTTTGCCGGGTTTCTTGGCGGAGCGGCGCTGCAGGTCCCCGGCTGGATTGCGTCCTTCCGTGGAGACGATGGGTTTTCCAGCCTCCAAAAATTTTTCGCAAACCTCGACCGCCTGGTCGAGGAGTCCGCCGGGATTTCCCCGCAAATCCATCACCAATGCGGTCATTCCCTGCTTTTCGAGCTCCACCAACGCTTCCTCGAGTTCATCTGCTGTACGTTCGCCAAACTGGGTGAGTCGGACGTACCCGATGTGATTGGCATCCACCGGAAACTGGCGGCGATTATTGATATCCTTGACCGAATAAATGCGGATGTCCGCCCGCACCAGGCTGAAATCCTTCGGCTCAGCCCAGGAAGCCCGGGAGACGGTGACGGTGACCTTGCTTCCGGAGGGTCCCCGAAGCCGCTTGACGGCGTCGTTCATGCCAAACTTTTCCGTCGACTGGCCGTCAATCTTTTCAATTCGATCCCCCGTCATGATGCCCACTTCGAATGCCGGGGTATCTTCCATGGGGGAAATCACCACCAAACCACCGTCCTTGACGCCCACCTGCAAACCGACGCCGCTGAAGGATCCTTCCGTGTCTTCCTTGAGTTCCCCATATTTGATGGGCTCCATGTACTCACTGTGCGGGTCGAGAGAGCCCAGCATTCCCTTCAAAGCCCCCTGAACAAGGTCCTTGTAGGAGAGCTTGTCGCCGTCCACGTAGTCCTTTCGGACGCGCTCCAGGACCCGCGTGAAGACCTCCAATTGCTGGTAGGCGTCGTCCTTGTCATCCGCGCTCAGCCGGGAAAGGTGGGCACCAGTAAAAATATACCCACCAAGGACGGTTAAAAAGAGGGCGTAGGTCAGGCGCTTTTGCATGGTTAAGCCGCCTTGGGCGGTGGGTTGAGGCTACGACTGGCGGGGTGTGGACGCAACCATCCGCGACGGATTCGGCTCAGGAACTTGCCGTTCCCGGAAAATCGGGGCTGACTCGTCTCAGCCGACCAGGCTTTCCAACAACGGAAGGTCACCTGGCGCGGTCACTTTCAGATTCGGTTCCGGGCACTCCACGAGGCGGACAGGCTGGCCGATGAATTCACATGCGGCCGTGTCATCCGTGACCTGCTGACCTGCTGCTTTTACAGCGGCCATGGCTTTACGAATGATCGGTACGTGAAAGCACTGAGGAGTCTGAACAGTCCAAAGGAGATTTCTGTTCAGGTGCCGGGAAATGGTCCCGTCTGCGGCGGCCTCCTTGATGGTGTCCACAGCGCGCTGGGCGGCCACCGCGGCCCCATACTGCCGGGCGGCCTCCAGGCATCGGGCCAGCGCCGCCTCGGTGATGAGGGGGCGGGCACCATCATGAATTGCCACCCATTCGGTATCGGGCTTCAAGGCGGCAATCCCATTGGCGACAGAGTCCTGTCGTTCCGCACCCCCGGCGACCAACCGAAAAGGCTTTCGAAGTTGATGAATCCGGGCCAGCTCGTGAAATGATTCCTGCCATCCGTCGCGGACGACAAGGACGATATCATCGATCCCCGGCGAAGCATCAAAGCGCCGCCAGCAATGGACGACCACCGGAATCCCCTTGAGTGGCAGGAAGAGTTTGTCGACCCCGGGTCCCATGCGGGTGCCCCGACCGGCCGCAACAATCACGACTGAGGTCATGGATAAAAAAGGGCGGCGCGGAAGGGTCCGCGCCGCAATCAAAGCAACCGTCTAGTGTCCTTCCGAAGAAGGCTGGAAGAATAACTCAGCCGGGCCTGTTCACCCGGTCTCTGCGACTATTTTTTAGGGTCGGCCTTTTTGTCATCCGCCTTCTTGTCGTCGGCCGGAGCGTCCGCAGGAGCGTTGGCATTCAGGGCCTTGAGGACGGCATCGGTGATATCGACTTCGGTGCCGTTGAGCACAGTATAAAGAATGACGGGGGTGTTGTTTCCGCTGACTGCGGCAACATCAAATACCAGCTGATAACCGGCGGTCTTGGACTTTTCCTCCACCGTTCCGCGAATCTCGCGCAGGACGCTTTCCCGCAACCGGGTCATCTGGGTGTTGAGTTCCCGACCAGCGGTGTCCCGGTAATTGCGGATGCTGTTTTCCTGTTCCCGGATATCGGCCACCTTCTTTTCAACGTCCACCTTGCGCTTGTCGCGCTCCTGGGTGGAAACGGCCTGGTCATTGGCAGCCTCGACCAACTTTTTCAGCTCTTCGTTGGATTTCTTATAGTCCTCTTCCAGGTTACCCAGCATGCGGTCAAACTCGGACTTGCGATCCTTGAGTTGCTTGTCGGCCTGACCGGTGCGCCAGTAGCCTTCAAACACCTTCTTAAGGTCCACCACGCCGATCTTGGTCTCCGCCACTGCGGAACCAGCGATAAGCAGCCCGCAGGCGAGCCCAATCCAGTTAGTCGAGGTCAATTTCATCATCAATTTCGATTAGAGTTGATAGCTTGTCAGAATTCCCGCTGGTAGCCAACTCCGAATTGGAAGCGGCCGGAGTGCCCCTGATACTTGTCGCGGGTGATTGGAATGGCGTAGTCGAGGCGGAGGGGACCGATGGGCAGATTCAAACGCAGTCCAAAGCCAAAGTTGTCGGAATAAAATCCGGTATCACTTCCGTCTTTGAACTTATACGGCGTAAAGCTGTAGGCGTCTTCGTAAACCATGCCCACGTCGTAGAACATCGCGAAGCGCAAACGTTCAATAATAGGCAGACTGTATTCTGCGGAGGCGAACCACGCGGTTTTTCCGCCGATGGGTTCCCCGGTCAGTTCATCGACAGGGCCCACGGTGCGATACTTGTATCCGCGAAGGCTGTAGAGACCACCGAGGTAGTACCGATCGAACAGTGGCACGCGACCATGAGCTCCCCGATCTCCGTCTCCGTAGGCGTCAATCACTCCAACCCGCCCGACCAATTCAACGATGTGACCTTCGAGAATGTCCTGCCAGACACTGGATGGACCCACCAGACGCTGGGGACTCCAGTATTGGGCGGCTCGAAGCTCCATCTTGTAGTAATTGACATCCCCGCCCAGCGGACCGCCGGCCACTTCGGGAACAAATTCCAAACGATGCCCCCGGCTCGGAAGCAGGGCACTGTTCCGCGTGTCGTAGGACAGGGAAAAACCGAGACGAGACACCAGGCGATCTCCCTCCTCCTGCAACAGGACCGGTTGGGGACCGGGTGCGGGAGTTTGGACGACACCCACCACCGGCTTTCCATTGACGATGTTCGTCTGGTAGGTGGTGTTGGTGATGGTCTGCGGATACTCGACAAAATCGCGGCACTGAACCACGAGAGCTGGCGCGTACGGCCCAGGCTGGGCCTGATGGATCTGGCGGTGCTGCTGTGG
>CAIPFS010000083.1 GCA_903864375.1 uncultured Verrucomicrobiota bacterium | reverse complement strand
TCCGTTGAACGTGTAGACTTCATGGCGCGAACCGGCATAGAGGATGCAATCGGGATTTGCGCCCGTGGTGGTCTTGGAGATGGTTTTCAGGCTGGTCAGGTCGACGATGCTGGCTTTTGCCTCCTGACCATTGCTGGTGAAGTCCCGGCCCAGCTTCGGGGCGAGGGCGATTCCGTGGACGCCCGGCGTGTTTTCAATGGTTCCGACGACCTTGTCAGTGGTGACGTCGATGGCGTCGACCCGATTCCCGTGTGAGAGGTAGAGTCGATGGGAATCCGGATCGATCATCAGGTAATCCCATTGGGCACTCCCCCCGACAGGGATTTCCCGGAGGAAGCGGTACCGGGCATCCGCTGCGAAGGCTGCGGATGCGAGACACATCGCTGAGAGAATCACGGATACGGAATGGCGGGGAAAGGTCATGGGAATTGAGGTGGACTATTGATTGAGCGCGTTGGAATTCCGATGGGTGAACGACCGTCGAAGAAGGAGGTACATCGTGGGTGTGGCGACCAGTGAAAAGAGGACCGAAATGGTCAACGCTCCAATGACGGCAATGGCCAGCGGCTTCAACATGTCCGCGCCCGATCCGATGCCATAGGCGAGGGGAAGCATTCCAAACGCTGCAGCGAGGGACGTCATCAGAACGGGACGGAGTCGGCGTTGTCCCGATTTGATGAGAGCCTCCTCCATGGGAAGCCCGTCCGCCAGCAACTGGTCGACGTAATCGAGCATCAGGATGCCATTCTTCGCGACGATTCCGACACCGATGATGGCTCCAAGGAATGAAACCACGTTGAGGGTCGTGCCCGTCACCCACAGGCCAAATACGGAGCCAAAGAGGGAAAGCACGGCACCAAAGACAATGGCCAGTGGTTCGAGGAGCGAACCAAATTCAATGAGCAGCACGGTGAAAACCAGGCCAATGGCCAGGGCCAGCACCAAAAGCAGATTTCTAAAAGAGTCCTTCTGCTGGCGAAACAGGCCGCCGTATTCAATGGAACCGGGGGGAAGGGATTTGTCGAGGTTCAGCTTCTTTTGAATGTCGGCGATTGCCCCGCCCAGATCCCGACCTTCCAGCCGGGCGGTGATCGAAACATTCTGGCGAAGGTCATCGCGATGGAGTTCCAGTTGGCCCGGTGTTTCCTCAATGGTGACTACCTGTGAAAGCTGAACCAGTCCACCGTCGGCGGTGCGGATGGGCAGTTCACCCAGCCGCGCTACGGTGTCCAACTGATTCCGCTCCACCAAAACGCGAACCGCAATGACCCGATCGCCTTCCAGCACGGAGGATGCGGTGGCGCCGAGCATGGCGGTGTTGACCACCGCGGCGACATCGCTGGCGAGCAGTCCGAAGCGCTCCATTTCGGCGGGTCTCGGCTTCAGGTTGAGACTGGGACCGGCATAGACCAATCCGTTTTTGGTGTCGACCACTCCTTTGACCTTGGAGATTTGCTCTTCGATTTCAGGTGCCTTGTGTTTTAGGAAGTCCAAATCCGTCGAAAAAAGCTTTACCTCGATCGGTTGCGGTTCGGAAGTCAGATCTCCTATCAAATCACCCAGGATGCCTGGAAATTCCCATTCGATGTCCGGGAAGGCGGCGTTGAACTGCGATCTCAGATCGGCGATGACTTCTGCGGTGGAATGCTTCCTTGTTGGTTTCAATTTGATCATGAAGTCACCCACATTGGGTTCGGAGACCTCCAGCCCCAGGTTGGCTCCTGTCCTCCGGGAGTAGCTTTCAATATCGGGATGGGCGGTGATGATCTTTTCAGCCAGCCGCAACTGGCGGTCCGTCTCGGTGAGACTGGTCCCCCAGGGGGCCACGTAGTCGATGACGAAGCCGCCTTCGTCCATTGGGGGAAGGAATTCGCTCTCGAGGCGTTGGTATATTCCGGTCCCGAGCCAGAAGGCGATTCCACAGGTTGCCAGCGTCAGCCAGCGATGCTTCAGAGCCAGTCGAAGAACGGTCTCATAAAGGCGGATGACCCGGCGAAGGATGAATCCCGCCTCCACTTCACCCACCGATGCCGGGTGGGACCTCTGCTCGCGGACAAACCATGAAACCAACGAAGGGGTGAGTGTCAACGCCAGGGCCAGCGACGTCAGCAGGGCGACCACCATGGTGAGAGCCAGGGATCGAAAAAACACGCCGGTGATCCCATCAAGAAAGGTCAATGGAATAAACACCACCACCGGGGTCAATGTGGAGCCAATCAGTGGCTTCAGGATTTCTCCCACACCCGTTTGGACCGCCTCCAATCGGGACATGCCACTTCGAAGCCGGGCATAGATGGCTTCAACCACAACGATGGCATCGTCAATGACCAGGCCGACCGCAGCGGCAATCCCTCCCAGGGTCATGATGTTCAGGCTTAAACCGGAGGCTTGCATGGCCAGGAGTGTGACCAGCACGGTCACCGGAATGACGACGATCGCCGTCAGCGTCGTTCCCCAGTTTTTGAGAAAGAGAAACAGGATGATCACCGAAAGGATCAACCCAAACAGGATGGCATCGCGCACGCTGGCGGCGGATGCGCGGACAAGCAGGGATTGGTCATAAAAGGTCACGACTTTGACGTCCGGCGGAAGCGCAGAACGAAGCTGCTTCAGGGCAGTCTGAAGCCCCTGAGCAATATCCAGCGTGCTGCCATCGGGCTGGCTGCGGACATTGATCAGCACCGATGGCACCCCTTCGGCGGTCACAATCCTGAACGCCGGTTCCGGAGCACGCTCCACCCGGCCAATGTCCCGGATGTGGATCGGTCGACCCGCTGAAACAGCCAGGATCGTCTCCTCGATGGAGGCGACCCCGCGAAGGCGGGCATCAACCACCGCCAGATACAGGGTGTGATTCTCCTCATGAATTCCCGTGGGTGTAATCTGGCTGTTCCTGGAAAGGGCTTCCGTCACCTGGGGCAGGGTGAGGTTGACCGCCTGAAGGCGAAGCGGATCCACAATCACATGGTATTCGGGGATTTGGCCGCCCACCAGGTCGACGCGGGCGACCCCGGGAATTTGCAGCAGCCGGGGTTTGATTTGATAACGCCCGATTTCCCAAAGCTCCATGCCGCTTCGATGGGGACTGGTCAGACTGAGTCCGAGGATCGGAAATGCCGAAAAGGTAAGCCGACGAACCGTTGTGTTGACCGTGGGCGGAAGTGTGGATCGGACCTGCCCCAGACGTGCTTCAACGTGCAATTCCGCCTCCACCATGTCGACCTTCCAGGTGAAGAAGACGCTGACCTCGGCGGAGCCCCGCCCGGTGATGGACCGGACCCTTACTGCCCCTGGAATGTCCTTCATCGCCTCTTCAATCGGACGGGTGATGGTGGCCATCATTTCGTCCGCCGGCATCACCCCGTTGTCGATGATCAGGACCACCCGCGGAAAATTGGTCTGCGGGAAAACCGATGTCGTCAGGTGGAGGGCGGCATACAGGCCTCCCAGACAAAGAGCGAGGCTGACGAAGACAATGGCCAGCCGGTTGCGGATGGCGAAGCGACCGATCTAGGAGGGTTGTTTCACGATGGTCGGTTGTCCCTACTCGTTGATCACCTGGATATGGGTGGCGAACTGTTGAGCCATGATCAGTCCGTACGCCCCCTCGGTCACGACGGTCTTGTCTGCGTCAATGCCTTCGCCCTCCACCTCGATTTGATTCCCATCCCGAAGTCCCACATGGACCGGTTTCAGCACGGCTTTGTCACCCTCGACGAGGGCGATGTAGTCCGCTCCAGAGGGATCCCGTGCGACACTGGATAGCGGCACGACCAACCGGTTGGCGCGTTCTTCACTCACGATGCGGGTTTTGACGAATTGTCCGGGAGACAATCCAAGGCCCACGGGAACCCGGGCCCTCGCAAGTCCTGAACCAGTCTTGGGGTCGATCTGCCGGCCAACATAAAAGAGGGATAGCGTCGGCTGATGGGTGGCGTCCGTGCGGACGATTTCCACCGTCTGACCCACCTTTAACAATTCAATCGATTCTCCCGGGACGTTCAAGGTGGCAACCAACCGTTCCAAATCGACAACTTCCGCCAGGACGGTGGACAAATCGGCGGCCTCGCCGGCCCGAACATTCAATTTGGAGACCGTGCCGGAGATGGGAGATCGGACTTGCAGGAGCTCTTGTTGGGTCCGGGCGGCGGACCATAGTTGTTCAGCCTCCTGAAGGGCTTTCAGGGAGGTTCCGTCGGTTTCCGCCAGCTTCCGTTGCCGCTCAACCGTTTTTTGCGCAAAACGCACCGCGACTTCCGATGCCCTGCCATCCAGTTCGAACAGCACGGCACCGGATTCGACTCGCTGCCCCTCGATGCAATGAACTTGGGTGATGACTCCGGGAATACTCACTGCGAGGCGGGAACTGGCCGTGGGTTCCGGCTCGATCACTCCGAACGCCGTCACGTAGCGCCGCACCGTGGCCCGCCCGATTTTAGTCACATGGACCGGGACCAATGCCTCCGGCTTTTTCTCCTCCTCCTCACCCGTCATGGGTCGAAACCAGACCAGCCAGGCAAGGGTGCCGGAAATTCCAATCAACAGCAGGATCGCGAAGAGTTTTTTCATCAGTGCGTGGTTTGAGCATGAAGACCGGTATCCCGATCGGAGGATTCCCACGCCGGGGGAGGGATGTTGAAGGAGGCCTGCATGGCATCCTCAAGAGCTCCATAGGCCTGGCGCGACTGAGTCAGGGAATCGAGTCGCGACAGGGACGCCGTGCTCAATTGGAGGCGCACGGCTGCCAGTTCTGACCTGGAGATCTCTCCCGCCGCCAGCATCGAAGCGGCCACGGCCTCCTGTTGAAGAAGGTGAACCCGCAGCGATTCAGCGTCGGCCACTTTTTGGAGGGAAACCCGGTAGCCGGCTGCGGCGCGCTCAAGCTCGGTGATGGCGCGGGTTTGTGCGGAAAGAAAGACAGCTGCCATTTCGTCTCGTCGGGCTTTGGCTTCAGCGAT
>CAIPFS010000082.1 GCA_903864375.1 uncultured Verrucomicrobiota bacterium | reverse complement strand
GTCCACCTCCTGTCGTCATCAGGACCAGGCCCCGCTTTTGTGAATGCCCGAGCCCGGTCTCGTAAATCTTCGCACCGCCATAAATGCGTCCATAGGCAAAGACGCGATCCACCCAGCCTTTTAAAATCGCCGGCATCCCGAACCACCAGATGGGGAAGCTGAAAATGAGCAGGTCGCAGGCTTCCAGCCGCCGAATCTCCTTTTCCAGGTCCGGCGCAAATCCACCGACTTCCGAAGCGTGGGCTTCCTCGACCTGCTGCTTGAGATACTCCGCGTTCTTGATGGTGGAGAAATTTCGACGGTCGGAGACGGGGTCGAACTTCTCCGCGTAGAGGTCAGCAAAATCGACCGTATGTCCCTGGGCTTTCAGTGATTCTTCCGCCCGACGGGCGAGCGCGCTGCAAAAACTCTGGGGCTCGTGATGAGCGTGGACAATCAACACATTCATAAGTCACAAGATGGAATTGGATGTCTGCAATGCGATAATGGTTACCCCTGAACTTGCTGCTTTCGGTATTCCGTGGTCAGCAACCCTGCGAATCCCCAGTTCTCCGGATCGATTTCATCAATGATGATGTGGGTGTGTTCGGGCCTTTTTCCCAGGACGCGCCGCAGGGTGTCGGTCATTTCCGCGACAATCCGGGCCTTCTGTTCGGGTGTCACCCCGTCTTTGGTGATACGAACATTGACGTAGGGCATAAATTGAGAGGGCGGTGGGTGGACTACCAGGGAAGCCGCTGACCATCGCGGAAGAAGCCGCCGCTGGGGCCATCGTCCGGCAGCGTGGCCGCCCAGACGATGCCGGCCGCCCCGTCGGCCACGGGACGGGCTCCCTGTGCCTCCGCACCGGGATAAGTCGCCGTCCAACCCGGGCACACGGCATTGATGAGGATGCCACTGTCCTTGAATTCGGTGGCGAGTTTGACGGTGAGGGCTGTGAGCGCGGTTTTGGAAACGGAATACGCTGGGACCACGCCTCCCATCTTTTGCAGGCCAAAGCCGATCGGGCTCTCGAAGGCTCCGGCGCCGCTCGACACGTTCACAATACGGGGGTGTTGGCTCTTCCGCAGCAGCGGCAGCAGCGCCTGGGTGACGCGCCACGCTCCGATGAGATTCATCTCCAGAGTCTCGCGAACGTAGTCCATTGAAACCGTGCTGGTGAGGTGGTCGGTATCAAAATTTCCGCCGGCGTTGTTCACGAGGACATCAAGGCGGCCCCACTGTTGTGTGATTCGTTCCACAGCCGCCCTGACTGAATCGTCATTGCTGGTGTCGAGTGCCAGGGGATGGATCACGATCCCTTCCTTTGCCAGTTCCGCTGACGCCGCCTGGGTCCTAGCGGGATCGCGTCCGCTCAAAAGTACCGTATAACCACGCGCGCCGAGTTGGCGACACACTTCAAGACCGAGGCCACGATTGGCACCGGTCACCAGAGCTATGGCTTGTTCGTTCATCGAGTCTTGATGTCGTTGTTGTGCTGGATTGGATTCGAGTGGGTTGGGTCGGGTTGGGATCAATATTGCCCTTTTCGTCGCTCACCGAACCGGGCCGGGGCTTCCGGGGACACGACAAAGCCGGGAGTCGCCAGAAAATTTCCGGTGGCGAACATGTAGGTCCGCAAGATATCCGCCTGCACCTCCAGCAACCACGCGTTCTTCAGGGATCCGAAATCGACCGGAAGCAACCCCATGCTCGTGAGCAGATCGGACACCACCGCCTTGGCATCCGCGTGGTCCCCGGCGATGAAGGATTGTATCCCGGCCTTGCGCAATTCGGATGGTTTGGGGAACAACGCCTCCATCGCCTGGTTGTTCAGCGCCTTGACAACTTTCGCGCCGGGAACGTCGAGCTGCACGGCAACTGCAAGCGAGTCCAACAGTTCAGCGCCGACGTATTCCCGCGGAAAATCCCGATTGTTGAGGTCCACGATGACCTTCCCCGTCAGAGCGGAGACATTCTCGAGGAAGGTTGAGGGAACGTTGCGAACGCTGTGAAAGACGACTTCACCGAAGGCAGCCGCCTCGTCATTGGTTCCGCCCTGGGCATTGAAACCGATTTCGAGGGCCACTGCCCGCGACTTTTCCGGCGAACGAGAGCCGAGGAGCACCTCATGGCCCAATTCGGCCAGCGAGCCGGCGATGACCCGCGACATGTTACCCGTGCCGAGGAATGCGACTTTCATAAATTGGACCGAGTCGGATGACCCGGAATTTATCCCAAATCATTCACCAGCACGATGCGGTACCGCGCCTTGCCGGAACGGAGGTGTTCCATCGCGTCATTCGCGCGGGACATGGGGAAGATCTCGGTCGTCGGAGCGATTCCATGCCGGGCACTGAAGGCCAGCATGGTGTCCGTCGTTGACGGACTGCCCAGCGGTGACGCTGAAAGCGATTTTTGACCGAGAATCATGGGGAAGGCGATCATCGACATCGGCTCGGGAACCGCGCCGACGGTGTGCAGGCGTCCACCGGGCTTCAGGGCCGCCACGTAGATGTTCCAGTCGAGATTGGCGTTGGCTGTGTTCAGGATGAAGTCGAAGCTGTTGGCAGCTTTCGCCAGGTCATCCGCATTGCGGGAATTGAGGGTACGGTGTGCCCCCAGCTTCAGCGCCTCCTCGCGTTTCGAATCGCTGGTGGTGAAGGCGGTGACTTCACAGCCCCAGGCGCGCAGGAATTTCAATGCCATGTGACCAAGCCCCCCGATGCCGATGACGGCAACGCTGTCGGTCGGCTTCACATTGCATTGCACGAGGGGATTGAACACGGTGATGCCACCGCACAGCAGCGGACCGGACGTCGTGGTATCCAGGGCCTTCGGGATGGGACTCACCCAAACCCAATGCGCCCGTACCCGGGTCGCAAAGGCACCATGACGGCCCAGAATGGTTCCCTCTGCCTTCAGGCAAAGGTTCTGATGCCCGGAGAGGCATTGGTCACATTCGCCGCAGCTCCCGGAATACCAGCCGAGTCCGACACGGTCGCCCACCTGGACTCGCTTGGTGTGATCGCCGACGGCGACAACGGTGCCGATGGCCTCGTGACCCGGTACGAAGGGATAGGTCGAAAAGCCCCAGTCGTTGTCGAGCATCGAAAGATCGCTGTGGCAGATGCCACAGCTTTCCACCGCGATTTCGACCTGCTCGTCGCCCAGCGGACCAGGCGTGAATTCAAACGGTTGCAGTGGTTGTTTTGGGCCCAGGGCGGCGAGGGCTTTGATGGTGGTACTCATGGGGTTGGTTTGAATGATGGCTTCAATGAGAGGTCAGAAACTCCTTTAAATGATG
>CAIPFS010000081.1 GCA_903864375.1 uncultured Verrucomicrobiota bacterium | reverse complement strand
TTGACTTGACTTGATTACATATTCGGTGTGTCTATGTAACCCCCGTGTATACACAGCAAGCAATCATTCCAAAGGTGTCGCCCGATTAAACATCCACAGCGGTTTCGCGCCGGGCTTTCCGGTCCCATCGCCAGGCGATGATCACGCTGATTTCATACAGGACGTGAAGTGGCAGGAACATGAGGAACATGGTCAATGGATTCCCGTCCGGCGTTACAAAAGCGGCGATGGTGAGTCCGGCGACCACCCAGTAGGAGCGGAAGCTCGACAGCTTCCGATAATCAAGAAGCCCGATTTTGACCAGGGTGAGCAGCACCAGGGGCAATTGGAAACTCAGGCCCATGCCCAGCATGAACCAGCACATGAAGCTGATGTATTCACTGGCCTTCCAAAAACTCGATCTCAGTCCCAGCCAATCCGAGAAGCCAACGGTGGCACTCAGGGTCACCACCATCATGACCAGGTAACAAAAAGCGACGCCTGCGAAGAAGAGGCCGGAGGCGAAGCCGGCGATGCGGTAGATGAAACGCTTCTCGTGCTGATGAAGGGCGGGGAGCACGAATTGGGCGATGAAAAAGATCAGGAATGGCGCACTGACGGTGAACCCACCATAAATGGCGATCTGGATGGCCACCGTAAACGCCTCCGCCGGACTGATGACGGCCAGGTCGACGTGCATCGCCTGTTGTGCGATGGCGGGGGGATTGGGGTCGGGGATCACCGCCAGAACGTCATTGCTTCCAACCCGGACCGTGGCCAGGCGGAAAAACGCGTCGTTGGTGGCGCCTGCCCCCAGAGGAAACTGCCGGGGATCATTGGCGGCGAACCGGGCGAGAATATTGGTGCCAACAGAGATCGTGATCTGCGGGTCCGACGAGGTCCGCATCCGTTGGGCGCGTTCCAACGGCCACTTCAGAAAACCGATGATGTAATTACTCGCGCTGAGACAGAGGACGATGCCGAGAAACAACGCGACAGCACAGCGGACCAGCATCCATCGCAGGTCCTCCAAGTGGTCGAGAAACGATTTAACGGGTCCTCCTCCCGATTCCTCGGAAGGGTCGGAGGAGTCGGGAGGGAGAACCTCCGGCAGTTCAGCCATGGAGATTTACCCCGACGAATTTTACCCCGATTGATGGTCGAAACAAAATCAAGGCGATGAAATCAGAAACGGGTGTCGGCCCGTCGAATGGGAGGTTCGATTGACGCAGCGGTCAGGCTTTCTCCGAACCCGGAAATGGATTGGGCTTGGACCAGGCAGGGGCAGCGGCCGAGACCGGCTCGGGAGCCGGGGTTCGAGGAACCGCATCGGCCGCGGGACGCGGAGCGGGCGGCGGCGGAGTGGGTGGCTCATGAGCCGCACGTTCCAGCTCGTCCTGCACCTCGCGAGAGGCCTTCTTGAACTCCCGCATGCCCGTGCCCAGGCCCTTCATCAATTCTGGCACCTTCTTGGCACCAAAGAGGACCAAAAACACAATGCCGATGACGACGGCCTCACCGGTTCCAATGAACGCAAATACCAGGTTTTGCATGGCGAAAGTTGTTGGCGGAAAATGGGGTCAGCAGTTGCAGTGGGGCACCAAATGAACGACGAAAATCCCCGGAATGGACTTCAGACGATCGCACCCGATCGTCATTAACGGGCACCGGGGTCGGACTCGTCCTTCGTCGCTTTCCTGAATTCCTTCATGCCTTGACCGACTCCCTTCATCAGCTCGGGAATCTTTCGTGCCCCGAATAAAACAACCAGGACGATGGCAATGACAATGATTTCTCCGGTGCCAATCATTCCGAAAAGTGGGGCGTTCATAAACATGTGACCTGTGCGAAAGCTAGGCTCTGGGGTGGGACCGGTAAAGAGGCAATCGCATTCAAAGGGGTGTTCCGGCGTCGAACGTTGAAGGATTCCAGCCGGACGTGGTCGACGGATCCCATAAAAAAAGCCCCGCCAGGAGTGGCGGGGCTTGAAGGGGTGGTACCTCTGCCGGTTACTTGATTGCGGTTCCGCCCTTGAGCAGAACGAATTCACCCCGGCGATTCTTGGAGAAGGCGTCTTCGGTATGTGCCACGTCCACAGGGCGGTCCTTGCCGTAACTGATGGTGGTGACCCGGGTCGCTGGGACTCCCAGATTGACGAGACGCTCACGGATGGCGAGGGCGCGCCGCTCGCCAAGGGCCCGGTTGTATTCTTCGGTTCCCCGTTCGTCGCAATGGCCCTCCACCGCGAGGTCGTCACCCGGGTTGGATTTCAGATATTCTGCGACCGCCGCGATTTTGGCGTATTCCGACGACTTGATCGCCGACTTGTCGTATTCGAAATAGACCGTGTCCCCCTTCAGGGTTTCGCGGTCTTCGGTCTTGCCCTCTCCCGGACGGGGGCCGGGAATGGCGTCGGACTCACTCAAGGGCCTTGACGGATCCAGATTTCGAGAACCGGCATTCGGGTCGAACGGCACGGCGCGGCTGCCAGTGTCGGTGCCGGATGGGAACGCGTTGCCCGGGGGGAGTCCGGTGTTGCCTGGACGCGTCGTGCGCAGCGGGTCATTGGCAAACGAGGTCGTCGGGGCCGAGGATTGTCCGGCTCCCGGGAGGGGCGTGATGTTGGAAGGTTTCTTTTTGCAACCGACACTGCACAGGGCAGCGGCAGTCAACAAAGTGAGACCAATTTTGGTCAGTTGGTTCATAGACAGCAATAATTCGCGGGACGGTTATTTGGTCCAACTGGGCTGGGAACAACTCCCCGAAATTCGTGTGACATCTTTGACGCGTCGAGTCGGCACGTCAAGCAGCGACAGGCGGCGTGATGGGTCACGTCCCCGCGTGAAGATGATTGTCCGGGAATTGGGGGCCCAGCAAGGATCTTCACCGGCGGAATATTCTTCGGCGGGCCCACCCGCAGCGGGGACGACATAGATTTTGAATTCGCCCGCCGCCCGGGTGAAGGCAATCCATTTTCCATCCGGCGACCAGTCCGGTTCGGTGCAATTCAAGATTCCCCCCGTCTTTAATTTCGTCATGGTCCCGCCATTGGCGGGCACGGTGAACAGGGCGGCCTTCCCTTCGGCCGTGGAGGTGAAGCAGATCGTGCGGCCGTCCGGGGACCAGCAGGGCGACGCCTCGTAGCCGGAGGTACGCGTCAACTGGCGGGGATTTGAACCGTCCAGATTGGCCACCCACAGGGAGGGATTACCGGTGCGGCTAAGGATCATGGCCACATGGGTGCCATCCGGCGAGACCGCGGCGCTCGTGTTGAGTCCGTTAAAGTGCGCCACCGGCAGACGGGCACTGGTGGTCAGGTCTTGGGAATAAATGTCCGGGTAGCCGGACAGATAGCTGGTGTAGAGCAGTTGCATGCGCTTTGGAACCCAGGTGGGGGCCACGGCGACGCTTCGGTCCTGAGTGATGGGAACCGCATTCGCTCCGTCGTAGTCGGCGACATAGATCTCGGAGAGCAGTTGGTTGTGGGAACCGCGGGCTCCGGAAACACTGCGGTACGCTATCCGGGTGCGGGCAATTCCGGGAAGCTTGGTGATTTCCTTCACGATGTCGTCGGCGAGGGCATGCGCCTGCGAACGGGCGCTGCCTCCCGTATAAGCCCTGGAAAACCGGGGTTGGTTCAGGCCCGCTTCGAGCAGGACACCCCGGACTTCCGGGTCTGCGCCTCCCCGAACCTCATACTGCCCCTTGCCGGCACCCACGATTTCAAATCCGACCACCGACAGGTCGAAGGTGAGGGTGTCTTCGATTTCCCGGGGGAATCCAACCAATCGGATGGGGATCGTCCCCTGGGTCTTGGCATCAATGAGGATGTTTTCCTCGCCAACGGCGGGCCGAAGTAGAACAAAGGCGGAAAGGACGACGGCAATGGAATGGTGTAACCAGGAACGGGAACGTGCTGGAGTCATGGAGATGATTCGCTCTCGATGCGGAAGGTTAGGGTGAAGGTGCGCTCGTCATCTTTGGAGGACGAGGGAAAAGGCTGCAATTGATTGTAGCGATCGAAGACCAGTCGAATGGTGCGATCGACCTCGGCCAGGCCGGAACTTTCCACCACTTTGTACGATCGAACCCGGCCATCGTGCCCAATCGTCACGGTGGTCAGGGCGGAGGCCGTCTTGACAGAAATGCCGCCCGGCTTGTGCTGGTTCCACTTTTGTTTGTAAAATGCGGCAAGATAGCTGCGGTAATCGGCGAAGACCTCGCCTCCGGATCCGGGCATCTGAATATCCATGGCCCCCGCAGTGCCTTTGGCGAGCGAACTTGCCGTTGACCCCAGATTGTTTGCGAGCAATTGGCGTTGCTGATTGTAGCGGTTGATCGCCTCATTCTGGGCCTTTCGGCGGGATTCCGCTTCGGCCTTTTCCCGGGCGTCGCGGTCTGCCGCGTCGTCCTCCGTGGAACGCCGCTTGATCTCCGGGTTGATGTCGATCTTGTGCCTCCGGCGGTTGGTGCCGTCGTTGGTTTTGGAGGGGTCCGGGACGGGTTCATGGGACGACAATTCGGCCGGTTCGACCTTGTTCTTCAGTGCAGGTGGGTCCGGTTCCGCAACGGGCGTATGGTGGGATAACTCCCGCGCTTCGACGGGCTTGGGCGGGTCGGCCGGTGGCGGGGGATTTGGGCGGGGTTCATTGGCCGGGGGGGCTGGGGTGCCGGCGGTCGTATTTTTGACCGGAGGCGCCACCGCATCGGGGTTCCCCCCGCTGACCCGACCATCATCCGTCAAATGGATCACGCTTGGAACCAATTCCAGGACCGGGATGGACTCGTCGCGGCTCGAAAACCCGGGACTGAAAATCAGCAGCAGGCCCAGGCTCACGTGAATCATCACGGAGACGAACAGGCAACGCTGGCGGACACGATTCATCGGGGGGCTTTGGAGGTCCGCGCCTCGGAAGCAAAGCTGAAGCGCGTGATCCCGTGGCGTTCGCAGATATCAAAAATCGTGGTAGCCAGGCGCAACTTGCTTTCCCGGTCCGCACGCAATCGAATCACGATATTGTTGTTGGCCCGGTAGGCCGCGACAATCTGGCGCTCCAATTCTGCATCGTTGGGCACCTTTCGACCGGCGACGAGGTAGTCCCCTGTCGTGCTGGCTTCGATATTGAGGATGTCCTGGGGCCGAACCTTGGACTTGGAGTTGCCACCCTGCGGCAGGTTCAAGCTGATGGTTTGTTCCACCCGGGGGGTGGTGATGATGAAAATGATCAGCAGGACGAACGCCAGATCCAGGAGCGGCGTGATATTGATCTCGCTCAGGGTGACGGCGTGGGATCGTGCGGAGAAGCGGCGCATACTCCAGAAATCAGCCGCGGGGGACCGCAGCGGCCCCCCTCGACAGGACAGTCCATGAAGGGCCTCGGAAGTGACTATTCATCGTCCTTGAGGAACTCCGTTTCCATCCGGGAGGCCAGCGCCTGGGCAAAGTTGTCGAGTTGAACCGTCAGAACCCGAAGGGTGTGCACCAGCCAGTTATAACCAAACATGGAGGGAATGGCGACTAGCAGACCCGCCACCGTGGTGATCAAGGCGGCGGAAACACCGGGGGCCATGGATTGCAGATCGGCCCGCCCACCTGCCTGAGCGGCCATGGCAATTCCGCCGAAGGTATCCATGACGCCCCAGACGGTGCCCAAAAGACCCAGAAAGGGTGCCCCGCTGACAGCAACGGCGAGCAGCACCAATCCGGACTCGAGCCGAAGGGCCTCGCGGGCCACCGTACTCTCAAGGGAGCGCTTCACATGTTCCATGGCCTTCAGGCTCAGGTATCGACGACGGGACCCATCCGGAGCATTCAGGCGGACGTCCAACTCGGAACATCCATCCTGATACACCATGAACAGCGGGCAGCCTTCGACGTGGAGCTTGCGTCCGAAGATATCCAGCAGCGCGGCCTGACTTCGGTATTCGGCCTCGAAAACCTGATTGAGACGCCGGGCCCGGCGCATCTCCAAGGCCTTGTATCCCATGGTCATCCAGGCAAAAACGGAAAAGACCATCAGGACCACGATTATGACCCGGGCTTCGGGTGTGGCCTGATCCCAAACGTAGCTGAGCTTCATGCCGCTCGAAGCAGCGAACAGCCCGACGGACGAATTCATCGAATAAAAATCAAACCAATTGCAAATGTCTGGTCAGCTTCCGTCGCGGTCCCGTTGCGGGTCAAAACCTTTCGCATCAAGACTCACTTTTCATGGGCAGACCATTCCAGCGAAGGAGGTGACGTCTTTGGGCCCGTGCCTGTTCACCCGGGTTTTAAATAAACGGGAGGGGTGATGCCGGCCTGGAGCGTTGACTTCAATCCCAGTTCGACGATCGTGTCTATGGATTCCATCGCTTGGAATCGTTGACACAGAAATGCCCCCATCCTCTCCACCCACCGTTCCGGAGACCGGGTCCGCGTCCAGCGGATGGAGGCGTACATCGCGGGAGGCCAGTCTCCCGGAGGTCCATCAGTCGGTGCTGGTGGCCCCGCACCTCGGTTTCTGGCGAAAGCTGCTCGCCTTTTCCGGTCCGGGATACCTCGTGGCCGTCGGTTACATGGACCCCGGGAATTGGGCCACGGACCTCGCCGGTGGGTCGCGGTTCGGCTACGAACTGCTGAGCGTCATTTTTCTGTCCAACCTGATGGCCATCCTGCTACAGGCCCTCTGCACCCGGTTGGGGATTGCCACCGGACGGGATCTGGCACAGGCCTGTCGGGATCATTACCCGCTCCCGGTGGTTCACGCGCTCTGGCTGTTGTGTGAACTGGCCATCTGTGCCTGCGATTTGGCAGAAGTCATTGGCTCAGCCATTGCCCTCAATCTGTTGTTTAAGCTCCCATTGGTTTATGGCGTGGTGCTGACATCGCTCGACGTTTTCCTGGTGATGTATCTGGCCAATCATGGCTTCCGATACCTCGAGGCGCTGGTGGTGGGGCTGATCTTCCTGGTGGGCGGCTGCTTTCTGGCGGAATTACTCATGGCACAGCCCGATTGGTTGGGAGTCGCCAAGGGGTTGATCCCGAGGGCAACCACCCTCCGCGACCCCGAGCGGCTTTACATCGCCATCGGAATCCTTGGGGCCACGGTCATGCCACACAACCTCTACCTCCATTCCTCGATCGTTCAGACCCGGAAGTATGAACCGACCATCAGTGGTCGTCGCGAAGCCATCCGTTTTGCCACCATTGATTCCACCGTGGCGCTGATGAGCGCGCTGTTCATCAACGGGGCCATTCTCATCGTCGCCGCCGCTGCGTTTCATCGGCAGGGAAAAGTGGTGGAGGAACTGAAGGACGCGCATGAACTGCTTTCGCCCATGCTCGGGGCATCCGCGGCGAGTGTTCTCTTTGCCATCGCCCTGCTGGCAAGCGGGCAGAACTCCACCCTCACAGGCACCCTGGCAGGGCAGGTGGTCATGGAGGGGTTCATCCATTTGCGTCTTCGTCCCTGGCTCCGGCGGATCATCACCCGCGGGGTTGCCGTCGTCCCTGCGGCCGTGGTTGCTGCCATCTATGGAGACCGTGGGTCCAACCAACTGCTGCTCTTCAGCCAGGTGGTTCTGAGCCTGCAACTG
>CAIPFS010000080.1 GCA_903864375.1 uncultured Verrucomicrobiota bacterium | reverse complement strand
CGATGCCGCCGGGCAAAATGTTCTGGGGTGCCTGGTTCGGGATGCTCACCGATCGCTTCGGCATTCGTTGGATGATCAACTGCGAGTTGCCTGCCTGACGGCAAACGGCTTCGGAAGTTTCGGGAATTCCCGCCCGGATGTTGTCGGTTGCGGCTTCGGTCCACTCTCCTCCACACTGGCGGCGGTCTCCTCTGCGCGATGATCGTCCACAGACCGAAATACCATGCCGATCTCAACTCAATTGGTCCGTCGGGACTCGGAATTGGAGGGAATTCTCCAACTCCAGCGGCAGAACCTGCGCCAATACCTGACTGAGGCGGAAGCTGCTGACCAAGGGTTTCTCACTGCCGAGTACAGCCTGGAGTATCTCCATCAAATGCACCTGCTGCATCCCTCCATCATCGCGGTGGACGGGGGGCACCTCGCCGGGTATGCCCTCGTGATCGAACGTTCCGTTGGCTCAGGGCATCCATTACTTGCAGACTTGATTGCTGAGGTGGATCGGCTCCAGTACCGGGGTCGCCCGTTGCGGAGTTCGGCTTACGTGGTGGTGGGGCAGCTCTGCGTGGATAGGAATTACCGGGGAATGGGAATGGTGCCACAACTATACCAACGATTTCGCGAGTCGCTTCAGGGTCAATACGAGTACGCCGTCACGGATATTTCTCGCGCAAACCGACGCTCTCTCAAGGCGCATTTCAACGTGGGCTTCCAGGTCATCCACACGTTTCTGTATGAGGGGTCGGAATGGGATATCGTCCTTTGGGACTGGACCGCAGAAGAGGGATCCATCGAAGAGAGCCCCAATACCGATGGAACGGGTTCTCCCGACATCGTGCCTTAGCGGCTCCCAGAGTGGGGTCCGTCAGCGGATGTGTGGTCGCCATTGACCGATCGAGAGGCTTCGTGCCCTCATCGGCGGCGTCGTGTCTTCGTGTCCGGAATATGGACTGGGGGCCGCCGAGAATCTAAAACCGGGGCAATCAATTGCGAATACCATCGAATGGATACCACACTGCAACTGGGAATCATCGGCAGCGGCTATATCGCCGATGTCATCGCCGCGGCCCTTCGCGAAACTGTGCGGGTCAAATTGGCCGGGGTGGCCAGCCGGCGGCCTGAATCGGCCCGCGACTTTGCCCACCGGCATGGTGATGTTCCGGTCTATGGGTCCTGGGAATCGTTGATAGCCGACCCTTCAATCGGATCTGTCTATGTGGCGACACCGACCTCGGTACGTGAGGTCATCTGCATTGCCGCAGCCCATCGCGGAAAACATGTGCTTGGGGAAAAGCCATTTGCGAATCTAGCCTCCCTGAAGCACATCACCGGCGCCTGTCTCGAGCATGGCGTCGCCTTTCTGGATGCCACGCATTTCACCCACCACCCGCGAACCCATCAAATCCGCAGTGAATTGCCGGAACGTATTGGAAGGCTTGAAGCCATTCGGAGCTCTTTTTTCTTTCCTTCGTCGGACCGCGGAAATATTCGCCTGCAACCTGACAAGGAACCGACGGGTGCCATCGGCGACATGGCCTGGTATTCCATGAGAGCCATCGCCGAGTATGCGGACCCCGATGCCGCCGTGGTGCACTGCCATGGCGTGGCCCGCCGAGATCCCGTTACCGGCGCCTTCATTCGGGGTGCGGGTGTGCTGCAATTTTCGGACGGACTCACCAGCACCTGGGATGCGGGATACACCGTCGGTGCCTGCCTGATGGACCTGGACCTCCTGGGTGAGAAGGGCGTCATCCAGATGGATGATTTCGTGCTGGATTGGTCGGGAGGTTTCCTGATTCCCGACACCACCCGACCGGTCGGATTCACCCAACGGACCGGGCTGGCGACGCCGGCCGGGTTTGAACGGGTGGAGACCCCTAGTCCCAAGCGTCAGGTGGTCCGAATGCTGGAGAACTTCGCCGAGCTTGCCTTAAACCCCGGCGGCGACGCCGTATTGTCGAGCATTCGCCGCGCCGAACGAACACAGGCGCTAGTGGACACGGTCTTTGCCAGCCTGGAATCCTAGTCCTTTTCAAACATGGACCCCGCGATCCAAAGCCTCATCGTCCGCTATCAACTGCAACCGCTCCCGGTGGAAGGAACCCTTTTTGCCCAGACCTACCGGTCTGTGGCTGAGGTGTCACCGGGCCACCCGGCGGGAACTGCCATGGTGGGCTTGTATTGCGAGGAGCCACCCAGTCACTCCCTGTTTCATCGTCTGACCTTGGATGAAATCTGGCATTTTTACTCGGGAGACCCCCTGCGGCTTATTCTGTTAAAGCCGGATGGCTCGAGCGAAGACGTGATTTTGGGGCCGGACCCGACCGCTGGCCATCAGGTGCAATATTGTGTTTCAGCGGGAGTCTGGCAGGCAGGCCATCTATTGGAGGGCGGAAAGTACGCGCTCTATGGCTGTACCCTGGCACCCGGGTGGATTCCATCCTGCTTCGAGGCCGGAACCCAATCGGTCCTCCTGAAGAGCCATCCGGATCGGGCTGTGGATATACGGCAATGGGCCTGTCCGGAGGGAGACACCCATTTCCCTGAAGAGGCTCGTGGGACGGGCCAATAGGTGAGGGAACCTTTGGCGGAGTCCATGGACAACCGCGGGCTCACAGTGGCCTTGTGGGAATCTCGGTGCTTTGCAAGAGTCTGCCGGTGCAAGCCCCGTCCCCAGTCATGAATGACGCCGTGCTGGCGCGTCTCAAGAGTCGGCAGCTCCGGCTGTCCGTGGGTTGTGCCGCGACCTTCCTTTTGGCGCTTCTGGCACTCCCGTTGTTGAACTATTTCCTGCCGGAGCAAATGGCCACCCGGATTGGGGGCTTTCCTCTCACCTGGCTGATTCTCGGGGTTTTGTTTTTTCCATTTGTCTGGGTGATTGCCTGGGTGTTCATCCGTCGGAGCATGGCCCTTGAAGCGGCGGAGGTTCTGGAGTTGAAGCAGAATCGCGTGAGTGGGAAATAAGCGGCTTTTGTTCCATTTCTCATCACCATGACCATGAGCCTGATTGCCGCCGTCGATCCCTACATCCTCACGCTGAGTGCGGTGACGGTGGTCATCACCGTGTTCATGGGATTCTGGGCGGCAAGGAAGTCCAAATCTGCGGCGGATTTTTTTGTGGCTGGCCGCGGGGTGAGCGTTGGGTGGAACGCTTCCGCCATTTCCGGCGAATATCTCAGCGCTGCTTCGTTCATGGGGGTGGCGGCCATGGTGATGAGCAGCGGGTACGATGCGCTCTGGTACCCGGTCTGTTACGCCTGCGGCTATCTCTTTCTCCTGTTGTTCATTGCCGGTCCTCTCCGCCGGTTCGGGGCCTATACCATTCCCGACTTTGCCGAGGGGCGCTACGACTCGCCCCTGTTCCGAAAAATCGCCGTCGTCTTCGTTCTTTTCATTGGCTGCTTTTATACGATGCCGCAAATGAAGGGTGCCGGAACCACCCTCGCCTATATCTTTCCGGGGCTTCCGTATTGGACGGGAGTGGTGTTGGTGGGCTCGGTCATCACCCTGAATGTCGCCCTCGGCGGGATGAAGGGCATCACGCTGGTTCAAGCCTTCCAATACTGGGCCAAGATGTTTGCCATCTCGATCCCTGTTTTTGTCCTGATGTCGGTCTACGGCGGCTATGGTCATCAGTTCGAAACCAAGCCCTCCGGACCCCTTCCAGAAAAGGCACCGATGGAGTCGGCCTGGATGAATCCTTTCGGCCCGTTGACCACCAAGGCAGCCAAAGCCGTCAAACCCAGGCTGGTATATGAGGGACCCCGGGAGACAGCTCTCCGTGAGGAATGGGGCCTCTGGTGGAACCAACAGGGTCTCGGTAGTTCGATACCGGGACTGGCATTAGCCGTGGGAGAAGGGGATTACCTGGTCGTTGACCTGGCGAGGGAATATGTGCACGCCCAAATGGTTCAAAATGGCCTGTTCATGCCGGGGCAGACGGTATCCCTCGAGGTCAGTCCTGCTTTGGCAACACAGAAGCTGCATTGGCGGAGCGTTGAATTCAAATCGGCACAACTTCACGGGGAAGCCCTGCTGGCGACCCTCGCCACGAACGGTGTCACCCTCAGCCATGAGGGCAACCGATTTATCGCCTTCCCGACCTCCGAAGGGGTTCTTCATGTCATCAATGCCCGGCCCTATGCCCTGCTGTACACCTACTCCCTGATCATTGCCTTGGTGTGCGGGACGGCGGGCCTTCCCCATATTCTGGTCCGATTCTATACCAACCCGGACGGGGTCGCCGCAAAGCGCACCACCATGTGGGTGATGATTCTCATTGGTATTTTCTATGTCTTCCCGCCGGTCCTGGGGGTGCTGGGACGAAATCTCATGCCCGGGCTCTATTCTGGAGCAGGAGTGAGCGGTACCGATGGACTGGTCCTCAAACTGCCGACCATCCTGCAAGAGCGTTTCGGAATCCTCGGCTCGATATTGAGTGGCGTGACGTGCGCCGGCGCTTTCGCTGCGTTCATGTCCACTTTTTCCGGGTTGCTGGTCAGCATGACCGGCGCACTGGCCCATGATGTCTATGGACGCATCCTGCGCCCTCAAAGCACGGCCGGGGAACGGATGAAGATGTTCAAGTGGTGCGCTGTGGTGATCGGTGGGGTTTCGATCCTGCTCGGAACGATGGTGGAAAATTTCGAAATCAATTTCATGGTGGGGCAGGCCTTTGCCATCGCGGCGGCCAGTTATTTCCCTCTTCTATTCATGAGCGTCTGGTGGCGTGGCATGACCATGAAGGGGGCGGCGACGGGGATGCTGTCGGGCGGGTTGCTGGCGATGGTGGCGATTTCGCTGACCAGTTGGACCACCTTCATCACTGCGCAGG
This sequence comes from uncultured Verrucomicrobiota bacterium, assembly GCA_903864375.1. Lineage (GTDB taxonomy): Bacteria > Verrucomicrobiota > Verrucomicrobiia > Limisphaerales > UBA9464 > CAILNN01. The sequence continues at coordinate 1,654 of CAIPFS010000080.1, read as the reverse complement.
CAGCCAAGTTCAAAAGTCTGGGTCGACCGGAGCCGGAGTGGTTTCACTCCCTGAAACCGTATTCACTGGTGGATTATTGGGCAGTGCATCCGTTGCTCCGAATTTTGTGTGAACAGCCGGCCATCTGGGCCGTGCCTCTGGCGATTCTGCTGATGATTGTCGTCTCGAAACGGACCGCCCGTGATATTCCAGCGGATATCCACATGAAGATGCTGGTTCTTCATGCCCCGGAGGAATTGGGCCTGAAACAGGAATACATCCGTGACCACGAGGGGTCGCACTAGCCCAAAAATCCGAGTTTGAGCGCGGAGAAATTGGAAAGGTTGGGGAATACTGAGGTCAGGGCCGAATTCGGTACCCCAAACCAGGAGGCCAGGGTCGCCGCGTACTGGTCCAGCGACGTCGTCGGAAGCCAGACTCCACGCTTCGAAACGTCATCCGGCCCGTCAATGGCCAATTGAGGGAAGGTGCCGTAGACATCGGCCGCAGGAAGGCTTCCACCTAAGACCAGTTGATGCCCACCCCAGGCATGGTCCGAGCCGCCCGCGGAAGAAGGCTGCAGGGTGCGTCCAAATTCTGACTCGGTAAACGTGACCACCTTGCCGTCGAGTCCCAGTTCCAACGTGGCATTGTCGAACGCGCTCAACGCTCCTGCCAGTTCAGCGTAGAGCCCCAATTGCTGGACCAACTGATTGGAATGGGTGTCGAAGCCGCCCTGTGACACGAAAAAGATTTGCCGCTTCATTCCCAGGCTGGCGCGCACCTTCATGATTTGGGCCACCTGCTGCAATTGCAGACCGAGGCCGGTACCCGGGAAAACAGTTTGCAACCCGGAAGACCCGGTGAGGGCGGAGGTCAGAATCCGCCCTGCCTCTCTGCCATTGGCGGTATGCTGATTGAGGGTCTGCACCAGGGACAATCCGGTATTGAATGAGAGGATTTGCTGGAAGGCGTTGTCCCGCGCGATGGCAGTCGCAGAGCCGTCGGAACCATCCAGGCCAAGACCTCCGTTGGCAATCGTGGCCGGTGTGGTGGTCTGACCGGAAAGGAACATGGAATTGCCCGCCAGCGAAACGCCGGTGGGAAAGGTCGATGGTGCATTCAACACCTGAAGGAGATCGGCGGCCCGCCCGCCCCAACCCGTGATCCCCCCGGGCGTTGTTTGCCATTGCTGCTGCTGGTCGGCGTGGGAAAAGAGATTCTTCGGAGCACCTGTGACACCGGCGGCATATTGGGTTTTGGTGAGTGGCTGCAGCAGGGTGCCCACATTCGCCACCACCGCCATCCGGTTCCTGAGGTAAAGGCTTTGCAGTGGCGCCAGGGACGGGTGCATACCATAAACGTCGCCATTGGTGGCCGAAATCTGACCCAAGCTGGACGCTGACAACCCCAATGTGCCTCCGCGAATTGCCTGGTAGGCGTCAAAACCTTGTCGAGCGGTTTGAAGTGGAATGATGGTGTTATTGGAATCGTTGCCTCCGGCAAGAAAGACGCAGACGAGTGCCTTGTAATCCGTCGGTGAACCCGCGACCTGGGCATTCAGCAACCCGAGGCGGGCAAGTCGGCCTCCTGAGCCCCAAAGCCCCAGAGACCCGAAGCCAAGCCGGAACAGGTTTCGTCGCGTCAGGGAGTAATGCATGGCTTGAATCAGTGT
>CAIPFS010000079.1 GCA_903864375.1 uncultured Verrucomicrobiota bacterium | reverse complement strand
TATCGAAGTAATCGGTGGGCTGATGGGTGTTCAAGGTCCGCTGGATCTGCTCGATCACGTCGTTGAACGAAAAGGACCGACCCGATCCGCAATTGAACACGTCACTTCCGGGAGCCTCCAGGGCCCGGATCGTCAACGCCACGACGTCCTTGATATAGACGAAGTCCCGTCGATGCTCACCGCCCCGGAACACCCGGGGAGCCTTTCCAGCAGAAATCTGCCGGTAAAGCTGGTAAATCATGCTGGCGGCACTCCCTTTGTGCGCTTCGCCGGGACCGTAGACGTTGAAGTATCGAAGGCCGATAATCCTCCAGGAGGAATCGCGACGGGCAAAATCCCGGGCAAGATTCTCCAATTGAACCTTGGTGAACGCGTAGACGTTGGCCGGGGCCAGCGGCTGATCCTCCACCTGGATGCCGGATACCACCCCGTAGGTTGCCGCCGAGGTGGCATAGACGACCGGGATCCGGTGCGGTGCCGCGAATTCCAAGAGTCGGCGGAATCCCTCGATATTGTCGTGGCATTGAAGCCACTGGTTGTGCTCCGTGGTGTCGGTGATCGACGCCTCATGGAAAATGGCGTCAAACGCATGTCCGCGAAACCGCGCCACCCAATCGAGGCGAGACACGTCCGCGGTCACAAAATCCCCACGAAACCCGCGCAGATTCCGAAAATCACCCGACCGAAAGTCATCCACCGCGATGATTCGGGCCTCTGGATGCCGCCGTTGCAGCTCCAATGTCAAATTGGATCCGATGAATCCCGCCGCCCCTGTCACCAAGAGATTACGCACAAGGGGGGAAGGATAGGAATTGGCGCCCGCAGCGCAACCGCTTTGCAACGAGTCCATCGAGGTCTGAAAACGGCCTTATCCCTTCACTTCAAAACAGGAGAAGAGGCCGGACGCGGTTCCGCCACCGGTGGAAACTGGTGAATGGTCGTCTGAGTGGGGAAGGCAAAACTCAGGCCCTCGGCATCAAAGCGCCGCTTGATCTGCACGTTCAGCGACTGAAGGATGCGACAATACTCCTTCCAATCCGTGGTGCCACAGACGTAGACCACATTCACGTTCAAGGCCGAGTCCAGGAACCGGTTGAAGTAGACATTCAAATCCTGGGTCTTGGGATGGTTGCGAATCACCTCATCGATAATCTGGACCGCAAGTTCGACCCGGGCCGCGGGGGTGTCATAGGTCAGCCCAAAATTGAGCTCTGTTCGAATGGTCGGTCGGCTGGAGATGTTCGTGACAACCGTATTGCCCACCGTCTTGTTGGGGACGGTGATGAGGTAGCCGTCGAGACTTCGAACCCGGGTTGCACGGATGCCCATGTCCTCCACCACCCCATCGACATCCCCCACCCGAATGCGGTCGCCAATCTTGAAGGGGCGGTCAACAAACACCGCAACGGCACCAAACAGGTTGGCCACGGTATCCTGGGCGGCCAAACCCAAAGCCAGGCCCATGACCGATACGGACGCCAGCGCTGCCCGGATATCAATCCCCAAATGGCCGAAAACGGTAAACAAGCCAATCACCAGGCCTCCCGCCTTGAGAAGCTTGCCGACCAGCAACAGCAACTGTTCGTTAAAAGCCCGGTCACCATCTGCCGGTAGCTTGGTGCGCCAGATGACAATGGCGGCATCCACCAGTTTGACAAAAGCCAGCAGCAGTGCGGCACCAATGGCCACATAACTCAGCTTGGAGACCCAGAGTTCGATCCAGTCCGGCCAGTCGAATAATTCGAGACCCACGTCGAGGATCGCCAGAAAGGTGACCAACTTTAATGGATTGGCGAGACGGCGAACCGTCGTCTCATCCCAATGAATCTGGCTCCTGCGAACCCAAAGATTGAGCTGAAACCGGAAAACCCGATCAAAAACTGCCGCGGCCAGGAAGGCCAGGCCGAGGTAGAGAAGAGTCGCCAGATACTGCCAGACCGGACGGCCAAGAAAGGAACTGCGCAGCGGTCCGATGGTATCCAGCCCAAAGGTCAGGACCGAGGCGTTTTCGTGCAGCGTCAAACTGGCAGGAGACAATCCAGGATTGAGGGGCGTTGTGGGCACGCTGTTCGATACCGGGCCTTGCGCGAGAACCACTGCCCACACCAGGGACAGTGCGCAGATCAGCATGCCGGTGCGAAGAAACAGGGTGGGACGAAGCACGGATTTCATCGGAGTGGGCCTATCGTTTGAACGTCGCTTGGGATCTGGCGGCCGTGGCCGGATTACCGTTCATCGGTACGGCAGGCCATGCCTAAAAAAAGGGCGCCCCCTGGCGGGAGCGCCCTTCTTTTGTCAGAGGACCGCGTCTTAGTAAACGCGCGTGGATTCCTCTTCGTTGACCGGTGCCAGCAACTGATCTTCGGTCAGCACCACCTTGAGACGGTGGTCACCCACTGCCTCAGCCTTGGCTTTGATGGTGTAGGTGTGGCTCTGCTTGGCACCCAGCGTCGGGATGGTCGGGAACTTGACGGTCTTGGCCGTCACGGTGCCCTCCGACGAGGTTTCCGGAGTGATTTCCTTCTGGAACTGGGCGACAGTATTGATGTTGACCAAATCGCTATTGCCCTGGTTGGTGATGCGGATGGTGTAGGTCGTCTCTTCACCGATTTGGAGCGGATCCGGATCGTCAACCACTTCCAGCAAGACAGCAGAGACACCCTTCCAAAGCGTGGGTGCCTGGGCGCTGTCCTTGAGCCCCTGCTTGGAGGTGACAGTCGCGCCGTTGGTCCACTTACCGGGCTGACGGGTCGTCAGGACGACTTCAACCGTCTTCTTTTCTCCGGGCTGAAGTGTTCCCAGGTTCCAGGAAATGTTGCTGCCAGCAATCTGACCGCCGGGAGCGCTGACAATGGAGGTCTGGGAAGGAGCGGTATCCGTCACCACCACGTTGTCGAGTGCGGTGTCACCGGTGTTGGACGCCGTGATCTTGTAGGACGCTTTCTTGTTAATGTATTCGGAGTCAGGTCCGGTCTTCGCCAGCTTGAGGCCTGCCTGGACGACGGTGGTGCAGGCATCGTCGGTCACTGGAGGCGTGTTAGCGGAGGAAGCAACCGCCACATTGCACAGCTTGCCGCGTTCGGAAGCCTTCAACGTGACCGGAATGGTCTTGGATGCGCCCGGGGCCAAATCACCAACGGGGAACGGAATCTCTTTCGGACCGCCCAGACCAGCCGGGACCTTGTCGGTGACCACAACGTTCTTGGCGATGGCGGTACCGACGTTCTTGACAACGATGTTGTAGACCACATCGGAGTTCAGTTGGGCCAGCTCGGGACCCGACTTGTCGATGGCCAGTGCCGGGCGTCCGACCACGGTCTTGGCGCAAACCCGGGGGTCGGCCTTGATCGTGGCACAGGAAACGAAATTACCCTCCTTCGTCGGCTTGACGGTGACCTTAAGCACCTTGGACTCGCCGGCATCGAGGTTACCCAGACTCCAGACCAATTGATTGCCATTGACCGAGGCTTGCGGCTCGGTGGCCACCAGCACTGCCCCCTCGGGGATGGTGTCGGTGACGACGACGTTGCCTGCACAACCGGTGGCCAGCGGCTTCAATTCGTAGGTGAACGGCTCACCAAACGTTGCTTCGGCCGGAAGCGTCTCCGTCAGTTGAACCAGGCCCGTATTGATCACCGAGCAAGGAGCAGTGGGTGCCTTGGCAGCCGGTGCCGACGTGGCCTGCGCCAGTTCAATCGGAGCGTCGCCGTCGGCTGACTTAAAGTAAGGAGAGCGTCCGGTATAAAAATCACCAACCAGAACCTCATAGGTTTGGCGGTCACGCGTCCGCATTTCACGGTCGTCATCCGCAGTGTTGGCAGTGGCTGCGGGGGTGCCCGCCGCAAGGACGGCAGCGCACACCAGCGAAAAGCGCTTCATGGTTTCGGAGAAACTCTTCATGCTTGGATCAGTTGGAATCGAACGGACTCTGTTATTGCGAACGGAAGCACGCGCATCAACCCAGCCAAGATTCAATGAAAAACTGGGATAATCCCAGGCTTCCTCCTGGCATTCTCTGCAGTTTCCACGTTGGCGCCTTCCACAATTGATTCACGCTCCCGCTCTTGTTTCACAGAGCCATCGGACTGTCAAGCCGGGCAAATGCGGCTTGAAGCATTCGCCACGCCAACTTTCCAACTTCTTGACGCGTTGCCCTTCCGGGCTTAGCCAACCCCGTGCCGCTGGTTTCCCCCTCCACCTTCCGTCCAGCTCGATGGCTCACCAATGCTCACGCCCAAACCATCTGGCCGGCGCTGGTCCGGCCCATTTTTCCCCTTCCCTGGAACCGGGAACGATTGGAACTGGAGGATGGGGATTTCCTGGACGTCGACTGGCTCGTGCATGGTTCCAACCGATTGATCATCACGGCTCACGGACTGGAGGGGGGATCCCGACGCCATTACACCACCGGCCTGGCGCGTCTCTGCACTTCCGCCGGATGGGACACCCTGGCGTGGAACTTCCGGGGATGTTCCGGTCACCCCAACCGTCTGGCACGGGCCTATCACAGCGGTGCCACTGAGGACCTCCGGGCGGTTCTTCAGGCGGTGGAGGCGACGCACAGGTACCAGGACGTTTTCCTCGTCGGCTTCAGCCTGGGGGGAAACCTCATCCTGAAACATCTCGGTGAAGCCGGAGGAACTCCGGGTCTAATCCGCGGTGCGGTGGCCGTTTCGGTCCCGTGCGATCTCCGTGCTTCCGCGGAGCGCCTCGACCAACCCGATCGCCAGTTCTACCGCCAGCGATTCATCCGCTCCCTCAGGGCCCGGATGGCCCTCAAGCGGCTCCAATTCGGAAATCAAATCCCCTCCGATCATTCCTCCCCCTGCCGGACGTTCCGTGAATTCGACGACACCTTCACCGCGCCCCTGCATGGCTTTGAGAGTGCGCTGGACTACTGGTCGCAATGCTCGGCCCTTCGATTTCTGCACGCCATCCGGGTTCCCACATTGATCCTCAATGCCCGGGACGATCCATTCCTGACCCCGAGCTGTTTTCCCTCCCTTGAAGCCGAATCCCATCCCTGGGTTTATCTGGAGGCACCGGAAAAAGGCGGACATGTCGGCTTTGTCAGCCGGGAAAGCGGTTCACGACGCTACTGGGCGGAAGCGCGGATCGTGGAATTCATTCGGGAGACAGGGTTCACCCAAGGGTGACTGCCCCACGAACCCGCATTCGCAAGGGCAGCGCGGTCACCGCCGGCATCGTCACCGTCCAGTCACAAAAGGAGCTAGTCAAAGGCTGGTCGATGGTCCATCATCATCCTCCTGTGTCGAAGTCTGCCAAGGTCCCTGCTCCGCCGGAAGAGCCTCCATTCGAGGTTGCGTTGAAGGAACTCGAATCCATTGTCGAAACCATGGAGTCGGGGGAGTTGCCCTTGGAAGATCTGCTGACAAAATACGAGACCGGAAGCCGGCTCGCGCAGCAATGCCAACGGCAGTTGGCCGCCGCCGAAGTCCGCATCCAGCAACTCGAGCAGTCACTCACCGGTGATCAACTCGGACCTGTCACTCTTCCCGCCATCGGCCCCGATGGGAGGTAGGGTGCGGATACCGGTGAAACCACCTTTTTCAACATGAGCCGTTTCCTAGACATGGTCGACCACCCGTCGCACTTAAAGAAGCTGAACTTGGAGCAACTGAACGAACTCGCTGGGGAGCTTCGGCAGGAACTCATTACGAAACTCGCCCGCAATGGCGGTCATCTGGGACCCAATCTGGGCGTGGTCGAGTTGACGGTGGCGCTGCACCGCTGCTTTTCGACTCCCGAGGACAAGCTGGTCTGGGATGTCAGCCACCAATGCTACGTTCACAAACTGTTGACCGGACGAAAGGACCGCTTCCACACCATCCGGACCACGAACGGATTGAATGGGTTCGCCCTGCGTTCGGAGAGCGAACACGATTCGTACGGGGCGGGTCATGCCGGGACGGCTCTTTCCGCCGCCTTGGGCATGTGTGCGGCGCGGGACCTTCGCGGCAGCAATGAGCATGTCGTCTGCGTCTTCGGCGATGCGGCCCTCACCAACGGGATTTCATTCGAAGCACTCAACAACATCTCCTGCACCACCAAGCGTTTCATTGGCATCCTGAATGACAATGAGTGGTCCATCGCAAAAAATGTTGGTGCCGTTGCCACCTATCTGGGAAAGCTGACCGCCAATCCCCGGTACAACCGTCTGGCCCGGGACTTCGCCTCCTGGCTCCGCCGACTGCCCCGTGGAGAACTCGTCGCCATGCTGGGACACAAGGCCGAAGAAGCCATCAAAGGGGTCATCGGATCCCTGGCGCTTGAACCCGTTCCTCCCGCCGCGGGCACCGACGGACGCGGGGGCCATGGTTCGGCGCTTCTCTTTGAAGAGTTCGGCCTGCGCTATCTCGGCCCCATCGACGGACATGACCTCCCGCTTTTGATCAGCACCCTGGAATTTGCCAAGACCTGCGCCGAACCGGTGGTGATTCATCTCCTCACCCAAAAGGGTCGCGGATTCGAGGCGGCATTGAAGCAACCGGAAAAGTTTCACGGGCTGGGACCGTACGACGTCCAGACCGGACAAACTCCCGCTCCGTCCCCGGGCACCGCCCCCCTCTGGCAGGAGGCATTTGGGCGGTCGATGGTGAAGATCTGCAGCCAGAACACCCGTGTCATTGGCATCACCGCCGCCATGCC